>JANNJH010000134.1:0-1561 GCA_031405775.1 Sphingomonadales bacterium
TGAAAAATGGATTCTAGCGAATCGCTCGATGCTGGCGCGTTAGAATGAGGGGCAATGGAGCCAAACCCCTACGAATCGCCGAAGGGGCCAGAACCGCTGAGTCCCGCCAAAGTCGCCAAGCGCGCACTGGCCGCCATTGCCGCCGCTGAACACGTCGGCGTTGCGCCCGAGATCGCCGCCACCGCCTTGGCTGGCTTTGAAAATGTCAAACGACGCATGGAAGTGCGCGGCACGGTGACACGGGCGGGCGGGCGCATCACTGTGTACGACGACTTTGCCCACCACCCCACCGCCATCCGCACCACCGTGGACGGGCTGAAACGCCGCCTCAAGCCCGATGAACGCATTCGGTCGTTGATAGGGTGGCGGCGCTTGCCAGAGCGCAAATAACGGCGGCGCTGGCCAGAGGGCAAATCACGGCGGCGTTCGCGGCGAATGTCGCAGATGCATCGTTGTGATGGACCAGGGCCTATCTTCCCTGCTATGATGACGTTGCAAAATATAGGGTCGAGAAGATGTCTGACGGGAGTTCGTGGATCGAGATCGTGTTGCTGGCGATGCTGGCGGCGTTCATCGGCCTGCGCTTGGTCAGTGTGCTCGGCAAGCGCACCGGCCATGAGCGCCCGGTGGGCGACAATTTCCGCCCCGGCGCGCCCGAAATCATCGCGCCGCCGTCGCGCAGCACCGAACCCCGCAGCCGCGATCTTGTGGCGGTCCCCGCCGGCACCGACAAGAATCTGGCGCCGGCGCTGCAGATCGTCGCCGATGCCGACCCGAGCTTCAACCCCGAACAGTTCGTCGCCGGCGCGCGTTCCGCCTATGGCATCATCCTCGACGCCTTTTGGTCGGGCAATAGCGGCGTCATGGAAGGCCTGGTTTCAGACGAGGTCCAGGAAAATTTCGCCGCCGCCATCGAACAACGCGACGGCAAGCGCCTCGACAACCGCGTCATCGCCATCGACAGCGCCGCGATTACCGGCGCCGAGATGATCGGCCAGATGGCCGAAGTCACCATCCGCTTCGTCGCCCGCATCGCCGCCGGCGGCACCGAGGGCGCGCCGACCGCCGATGTCTGGACCTTCAGCCGCCATATCGGCAGCCACGAACCCAATTGGTTGCTGATCGCCACCGACGACGACGACAGCTGATCGACGCGCCGGACCTCATCGCCAGTCCGTTTGCCGACGCCAGTCCTGTCATGGCCGGCGTATGCGCCGCTGCCACGGCGCGCTTGCCGTTGACGCGCCATCTCACATCCCGCGCGTCAGGCGGGCGAGCACCAGTATCCACCTTGGCGCAACGAACCGGCCCGCGGCATCTGACGCCGCCGTCGCTGCAATGACCAGCAGCCGCAACCTCGGCATCGCGCTGCTCCTTCTCGCCGCCGCCTGCACTTCGAGCGTGATGACGCCGTCGCCACCGGCCGGCGCACCCGCCGCGCCCAAGCCGGTAGGCGCCGCCGCGCCCCAGCCGGTCGGCGCCGCCGCGCCCCAGCCGTTAGGCGCCGCCGCGCCCAGGCCGATCCGCGCCGCCGACCTGCCGATCGCGCTTGCCGCCTTTG
>JANNJH010000135.1:0-11098 GCA_031405775.1 Sphingomonadales bacterium
ATCCGGCGCTGCGGGTGTCGATCGACAAAGGCGATGGCGCTGGGCAGAAAATTGAAGACGACGAGGAAAACGAAAACGCTCCACAAAACCCAAAATGTCGCGTCGCTCAGCATGGCCGTCTCCCCAGTCGAACGGCGCTGCTCGCAGCCCGATTCGCGAATCGCGTTTTCGTCAACACCGTGTCGAAAATCAAGTCTTTATTAATGAAAACTTCACGATTGAACCGACGACCGCGGGGCCACAAGAGTTTGTCACGCACCGCGCCAGCCGCTTTTTCGCGAAGGCCTTTCGAGCGCCGAATACGTCGCTCCGGTAACGATTCGTCAACCATTAGCCCGACCATTCCGGTTTCATCTCGCGACCGATCACCCGAGCGGCGCCGTGGCGAATCCGGCTGTCTGAATGTTAAACGTCTCGGCGATGGATTTGTTCCGCGCTGCGACGGACGCAAACATACCGGTCACCGCCGGTTCGCGGACCGCAAGGACGCCCCAGCGAACTGGCTGTTCAGGCCCCGACCGACTCGCTTGGCCGCGAAAAGCCCGGCCGGAATAACCGCGATGATCGACGCCAGGATCACCTTTGAAAATGCCGCCGTTGTGGACCCAAAGTTCCAGATCCGAGGCCGCGTCGGATCTACAGCAGCCACTTCACCGGAAGGTGGGACAGCACCGCCATGATCAGCCGCTGCAGCGGCCCGGTCCCGGGCTCATGACGATGGACGACCTCGCCGCCCGGTGTCTGCTCGATCCAGATCAGTCGCCGCCCCTCCAGCCGCACCTCGTAGGCGACACTCGCCACATCATGGACGAACATATCCTGCAGCCGGCCGGCGAGCAGCGGACTGTCGATGATGAAGCCCATCTCGGTATTGGTGTGGAGTGATCGCGGATCGAAGTTGAACGAGCCGACGAACATGCGCTCGCGATCGACGGTGAAGGTCTTGGCGTGCAGCGCCGAACCGCTCGATCGAAAGATCGTGCCGTTGCGTTTGCCGTTACGCCGGCGCGTGAACTTCAACTTGGCGCGCTTGCCAGGATTGGTGCCCTTCATCTCCCACAGCCGAATCCCCATTTTCAACAGCGGCTTGCGGCTGGGGGCGTAACCGGCGTGAACCACGGCGATGTCGTTGGCCCTGAGGGCGTTGGTCATGATCTGGATCTTTGTGCCCCGAAGCGCCATCGCCGAAAACGCCGCGACACCGGCCCCGGTGGGCACGAAATAGCCCGACACCAGCCCCAGCTCGCTTTTCGGTTGACCGATCGCCGCCGCCAGCCGCGGCCCGAGAAGGGCGTGCAGCGCGGCGGTCCCCAGCCCCTTGGCCGGGTCGTCGCTGATCAGGACGACGGGGGCCCACTCCAGTGCCGCATCCCCCGCCAGCAGCCGCCTGACGACGCTGTCGGCGACGGCCTTGGCATATTCGCGTGCCAGCGGGTCGCGCGATGCCGTTTCGGCCTCGACGCCAAGCGCGGCGAGACTGTCCCTGGTCGGCGGCGGCAGGATGCGCGCCGCCGGATAGGCCGACCCGCAAGCCCAGTAGCGATCGAAATCCGCCGAGACCTGCGGCACCACCGCACCCGCGGCAAAGACATCGAGGTCGGCAAAAATCGCCTTTTCGTTGGCGCCGAAATATTCATCACCGACGTTGCGGCCGCCGATGATCGTCGCCTGGTTGTCGGCGGTGAAGCTCTTGTTGTGCATCCGGCGGTTGAGGCGGCGAAAATCGAGCAGATAGCCGATGCCCTTGGGACGGCGGATGACAAAGGGGTTAAACAGCCGCACTTCGATGTTGGGATGGGTGTCCAAGGCCGCCAGGATCTGATCGAGCCCGGCAATGCCGTTATCGTCGAGCAACAGCCGAACCCGCACGCCGCGATCGGCGGCCTTGCGCATTTCATCGAGCAGCAAGGTTCCCGAGATGTCGCGGTGCCAGATGTAAGATTGCAGATCGAGGCTGCGCTCCGCCCGCCGGACCAGCAACAGCCGGGCAGCAAACGCCTCGTGCGCGTCGTCGAGCGGATAAATGCCCGACAGGCCGGGGTGGCGCGCGGCCATCGGCACGAAGGCGCGGCCCAGGCGCGTGTCGCCGGTGTCAGCCAGAGCCAGCGAAGCCGGGCGCGGATCGAGCGGCGGCAACGGATTGCCCAGCCGAAGCACGAGCACAACCAGCGCGATCGCCAGCAAAACCTCCACCAGCGGCCCGAGAACCTCGATCACCGCCGCGCACCCAGCCCCAGCCGCACCCAGACCGGCAAATGATCGGAGGCAACCGCGGACCGCGCGCTATGGTGGACGCCGGCGGCCTCGACATCGAGGTCGTGGCTGACAAAAATGCGATCGAGCGTCGCCACCGGCATCCGGGCGTGAAAACTCGGGCCGGTCCGGACCAGCCGGTGACCCCGCGCGAAATCGGACACCGCCCCCGCGGTCGCGCGCCATTCATTAAGGTCACCCATCAACAGCGTCGGCATGCCATTTTGTTGCGCGACCATATGGGCAAGGATCGCATCGGCCTGGCGGCGGCGCCAAAGCCCCGAAAGGTCGAGGTGCATGCCGATCACGCGCAGCACACGCCCCTCGATGCCAAGATCCGCCAGCACCGCGCCGCGCGGCTCCAGCGACGGGATCGGCAGGATGGCGTGGCGGATGATCTCGACACGATCCGAAACCAGCACCGCATTGCCGTGCCAGCCGATCGAATCCGGCCGCGTTTCGAACGGCACCGGCCGCCAGCCATGCGACGCCAGCAGCGGCAACGGCAGGGCGCTGCCGCGCGCACCGAAGCGACGATCGGCTTCCTGCAGCACGACGACGTCAGCCGCCATTTCGGCCAGCACCGCCAGCGTCCGCAGCGGGTTGCGCCGCATATCGGCGCCGATCGCCTTCTGGATATTGTAACTCGCAGCCAGCACCGACGGCCCGTGCGGGCCGGCATGTTTCGTCTCGGATCGTTCAGGGTGCACGCCGCGTACCATCGTCGTTCTCCGATGCTTTTAACAGAGCCATCGAAACCGCCGCTTTGCCAATCCCCATGCGCTACTACCCGACGAGGCCGAGCGTGCTGGCGCTGAACGACATCGGCCGGGCGACTGGTCGCGGAAAATGCCATTCCATCTCGGGGTGGTGCGTCGCTTCCTGGCAATTTCCAGCAGGCTGCTTGCGTTTGCCCAAAAAGGTCAGTATTATTGACCTACTGTAACGGGAATGCATCGATGGTCGCTGGACTGCCGCCGGTATCGCTCGACGACAAATATCGCTTCACCAAGGGGCGGGTTTTCATGTCGGGCGTGCAGGCGCTGGTGCGGCTGCCCCTTGTGCAACAGGCGCGCGACAAGGCGGCGGGACTCAACACCGGCGGCTTCATCTCGGGCTATCGCGGCTCGCCGCTGGGGGGCTATGACCAGGAACTCTGGCGCGCCCAAAAGTTGCTGGCGGAGCACAACATCGTCTTCGTTCCCGGCGTCAACGAGGAGCTTGGCGCCACGGCCGTCTGGGGCTCGCAGCATGTCGGCATGCGCCCCGGCGCCACCGTCGATGGGGTCTTCGGCATCTGGTATGGCAAGGGCCCCGGCCTCGATCGCGCCATGGACGTGCTCAAGCACGCCAACGCCGCCGGCACCTCGCCCCATGGCGGCGTCCTTGCGATCGTCGGCGACGACCATGGCGCCAAGTCGAGCACCCTGCCCCACCAGTCCGACCATAATTTCCAGGCGGCGTTCGTGCCGTTCCTCGCACCCGCATCGGTGCATGAATTCGTCGAATATGGCTTGCTGGGGATCGCCATGAGCCGATTTGCCGGCACCTGGGTGGGCTTCAAGGCGACCGCCGACACCGTCGAGACATCGGCGACCATCGACCTGGCCAACGAACAGCGCCAGATCATCATCCCGCCGTTCGATTTCCCCGAAGGCGGCATCCACATCCGCGGCGGCGACATCTGGCGCGAGGAAGACACCCGCCTGCAACGCTACAAGGGCTTTGCCGCCATGGCCTTTGCCAAGGCCAACAAGATCGATCGCGTCGTCTGGGAAACCCCGCGCCCGCGGTTCGGCATCGTCACCACCGGCAAGGCCTATGCCGACACCATGGAAGCGCTTGACGAGCTTGGCATCGATGCCCGGGTCGCCGCCGACATCGGCTTGCGGGTCTACAAGGTCGGGATGCCCTGGCCGCTCGAACCCGATGGCATCCGCGCTTTCGCCGAAGGGCTTGAGGAAGTCCTTGTCATCGAGGAAAAGCGCGAATTCATCGAGCATCAGTTGCGCTGGCAGCTATACAATTGGCGCGAAGCCGTGCGACCGCGGGTTGTCGGCAAGCAGGACGAAAACGGCCAATGGCTGCTGTCGCCCGACAATGAACTGTCCCCCGGTGTCATCGCCAATGTCATCGCGGCGCGTATCCAGCGCTATCACGATACCGACCTCATCCGCGGCACGCTGGCATTCTTCGCCGAACAGGATGCCAAGGCGGCGGCGTTCGTCACCCCGATCAAGCGTTCGCCCTATTTCTGCTCGGGCTGCCCGCACAACACCTCGACCAAGCCGCCCGACGGCAGCCGTGCGCTGGCCGGAATTGGCTGTCATATCATGGCTTTGTGGATGGACCGCGCCGAAACCTTCACCCAGATGGGCGGCGAAGGCGTCACCTGGGTCGGCGAGGCGCCGTTCACCACCGAAAGCCACGTCTTCGCCAACCTTGGCGACGGCACCTATTTCCATTCCGGGCAGCTCGCGATCCGCCAGTCGATTGCCGCCAAGGTCAACATAACATACAAAATTTTGTACAATGACGCCGTCGCGATGACCGGCGGCCAGAAAGTTGACGGCGAATTGTCGGTCGACCAGATCGCCGCGCAAATGGTCGCCGAACACGCGAGGAAGGTCGTCGTGCTGACCGAGGACCTGGGCCGCTACAAGGGCGTAACCCTGCCGGCGTCGGTGCGGTTGCTCGACCGCTCCGCGCTTCCCGCCATCCAGGACGAATTCGCCGCGACGCCGGGCTGCACCGTCATCATTTTCGACCAGACCTGCGCCGCCGAAAAGCGCCGGCGACGCAAGCGCCAGACCCTTGCCGATCCGACGACACGGGTGTTCATCAACAGCGCCGTCTGCGAAGGCTGTGGCGATTGTTCGGTCCAGTCGAACTGCGTCTCGGTCGAGCCGCTGGAGAGTGAATTCGGCCGCAAGCGCCGCATCAACCAATCGAGCTGCAACAAGGATTACAGTTGCTTGAAGGGCTTTTGTCCCAGCTTCGTCACCGTCGAGGGTGCCGAGCTGAAAAAGCCCAAGGCCGGTGATTTCGACCTTTCCGACGTCCCCGAGCCGCAAATTCCCTTGGCGGGCCATGGCTATAACATCATGGTCACCGGCATCGGCGGCACTGGCGTGCTGACGGTCTCGGCGTTGCTTGGCACGGCGGGACATATCGAGGGGCTTGCCAGCACGACCGCCGACATGGCCGGCCTCGCGCAGAAGGGCGGCGCGGTTTATTCGCACGTGCGGCTGGCGGCCAAGAACGACGACCTGCTCAGTCCGCGCATCATCGCCGGTGGTGCCGATCTGGTGCTGGCCTGCGATGCCGTCGTGGCGGCGGATAAGCCGACGCAAACATTGATGATTCCGACGCGGACGGCGGTCGTCGCCAATGCCGATATCGCGCCGACGGCGGATTTCGTCCGGAATCGCGATATCGATTTTCATTCGGCGCAGGTCGAAAAGGCCATTCGCGCTGCTTCGAATCCCAATGCCTGCGACTTCATCGCTGCCGATACGGTCGCCGTCGCCTTGATGGGGGATGCCATCGCCGCCAACATCCTGCTGATGGGTTATGCTTGGCAGAAGGGCCTGATTCCTTTGCAACGTCAAAGCCTTGAGGCGGCGATTGAACTCAACGGCGTGGCCACCGGCTTCAACAAGCGCGCCTTTGGGCTGGGGCGTCTGCTGGCGGCACACCCCGACAAGGTGATGGCAATGGTCGAGATGGCACGCGGTCCGGCGATCGATCCGCCGGCGGTGGGGCTCGACGAGGTGATTGCGCGGCGGACCGCTGACCTGATTGTCTATCAGGATGCGGCCTATGCGGCGCGATTCGCCGCGCTGGTCGCCAAGGCGCGTCTTGCGGGCGGCGATTCCTTCGCAGAATCCGTGGCAAGAAGTTATTACAAGCTATTGGCGTACAAGGACGAATATGAAGTTGGCCGGCTCTATTCGGACGGCCGGTTCAAGGCGGCTTTCGACGCGCAATTCTCGGGCGGCCGGGCGCGCGTGCAACTGGCGCCGCCGCTGTTTTCGCGGATCGATCCGGCGACGGGCCGGCCCAAGAAGATCAGCTTCGGGCCTTGGGTGTTCAAGCTGTTCGGCGTTCTCGCCAGACTGAAGCGGTTGCGCGGGACGGCGTTCGACGTGTTCGGTTATACCGCCGACCGCAGACGCGAAGTTGCTGATATCGCTGCCTTTGAGGATGAGATCGAGCGGCTGATCGCTGGACTGACCAGCGACAATATCGGCCTGGCGATCGCCATCGCCAAGCTGCCGATGGATGTTCGCGGTTTCGGGCCGGTGAAGGAGGCGCAGCGCGCCGTTATGGACAAGCGCCGGGCGGCGCTGTGGACGAAATGGCCGGGCGAGGTCGAGCGGGTTGCGGCGTGATTTGAAGGGGTTGTTACAGTCTTCGATGATAAAGACTCACCCAGCCCCTCCCTTGAAAGGGAGGGGAGCTTTTAACCTTCGGTGACAAAACAGGCGCGGCCCGAGAAGGCGATCTTGGCGCAGGCGTCGCGGGCATCGGTCTTCCTGGCATAGGGCCCGAGTTGCAGCTTGGTGACGTTGCCATCGGCCTTGTAGATCGGCTTTCTATCGGCAACCAGTTGTTTTCCCATGGTCTTTACTTCGGTCCACGCGGCTTCGGCCTGGGCCTTTTTCGAGAACGCCCCCAATTGCACGCGCCATTCCATCGGCTTGGGCGCGGCGGGTTTGACAAGCTTTTCGGCCGGCTTCGGCGCGGCCGGTGCGGCGCTGGCGACTTGCTCCGGCGTGGAAACCGGGGGCTGGGCGGGCAGCGGCGAGGCGGAGGCCGGGATGGCGACGGTCGTCACCACGGGCGCGCCGGGGCGATCGCCGGTCGTTGGCGCGGCGGTTGGCGACGATGAAGCCGCTCTGACCGCGGGAATGACCATGGCGGGCGGCGTTTTGACGATTTGCGGCGCCGCATTCGCCGTGGCGACAGGCCGTGAGGCGGGCGGCAGCTTGGCGATCAATGGCGGTGGCAGCGACACCGGCGAATTCGGCACGGTCCGAACGATGGCCGGCGCGGCGGCTATGCCTGGCCTTGGCGGCTCGACGACCAGCGGCCTCGACAGCGGCCTGATCACCTGGTCGCGGTTGAAAGCGTCGTTCGCGGATAGCGGCGAGCGCAGCGCGGCGCCGGCGAATTCAGGCGGTATGCCATTGCCGGCGGCGAGGCTGGTCGCCACCGCCCAGCCATTGGCGCGTTCGACCGGCGTTATCGTCCGCGTCAAGCTGTTCAGCGCCGTCGTCGCCTCGGCCAGCCCCTGCGCCGATGCCCGCGTCAGATAGCCATAGGCCAGCGTCAGGCTGCGCGGCACGCCATCGCCGTTCCACAGCGCCACGCCCAGCACATATTGGGCGCGCATCTCGTTCTTGTCGGCAGCCGCCTTGAGCCAGCGGACGGCCTCGGGCTTCTCCCCGGCCTGGAACAGCAATATGCCAAGATTGGCCTGCGCCGGCAGATGGCCCTTGGCTGCGGCACGGCGATAATAATCACGCGCGATCGCCGCGTCCCTTGGCACCGCGCGGCCAAGTTTATACGCTTGGCCCATGTTGAACATCGCATCCATGTCGCCGCCACTGGCGAACGGCTGCCACGCCGCCACGGCACCGGCATAATCGCCATTGCGCCACATCTCGACACCGCTGCGCACGCTCGGCGCGGCAATGACGGCGACCAGCTTTGGCTCCTTGCGCGCGGCCTGCGCCGGCAACGCCATGGACAACGCCAGCGCGGCAAGCAGCGCCGGCGCCGCGAACCCGATCTCGCTCATCCGCGCCACACCAATTCTCCACCCTTGATCGTCATCCGCACGCGGCCCGCCACCGGCAGGCCATCGAACGGCGTATTGCCAGCGCCGATGAATCGGTCGCCGGATATCCGCCACGGCGCATGTTCATCGAATACCATAAGATCGGCGGCTGACCCCAGGCTTAACGTGCCGCCGGGCAATCCGAACAGCGCCGCCGGCGCCGCGGTCATTGCCTTCAACGCAGCCGCCAATGGCAGCGCGCCGCTGCGGACCAGCGAAAGCGCCAGCGCCAGCAGCGTCTCGGCGCCCGCCATGCCGGGCATCGCATCATTGAACGGCAGGCGTTTATCCTCCTGGGTGCGCGGGTCATGGCCCGATGCGATGACGCTGATCGTGCCATCCGCCAGCGCTGCCTCCACCGCGCGGCGATCATCGTCGTTGCGCAAGGGCGGCGACAGGCGCGCGAAACTGCGGAAACCCGCCACCGCGGTTTCGTTGAGCAGCCAGTGCGCCGGCGTAACGCCGGCCGTCACCCTCAGGCCGCGCGCCCGCGCCGCCCGCACCAGCGCAATGCCTTCGGCGGTCGTCACCTGGCGGATATGGAGCCGCGCCCCGGTGGCCTCGGCAAGGCGGATGTCGCGCGCGATGGCAAGCGCCTCGGCAAAGGCCGGCGCCGCCGCCAGCCCGAGCCGCGTCGCATATTCGCCCTCGGTCGCCACCGCGCCGGCGACCAGCGCCGCATCCTCGGCATGGGTGACGACGGTCATGTCGAAGGCGCGGCTGTATGACAGCAGCCGGTGCATGACCGCGGTGCTGGCGATGGCGCCGCGCCCGGTGGCGACGCCGACGGCACCCGCCGCCTGCCCCAGCCCGATTTCGGCAAGTTCAAGCCCGCCCAAGCCGCGCGTCGCGGCAACCAGCGGGTGCACCCAGACATCGGGCTTGCCCATGGCCTGGGTGAACGCCACCAGCGCCGGATCGTCGAGCGGCGGCGCCTGGTCGGGCATCAGCACGATGCGGGTGATGCCGCCGACATGGCAAGCGGCGGGATCGGCGCGGAACACCCCGGCGTCGATCAGGCCCGGCGCCACGACGAGGCCCGATGCGTCGATGATTTCGGCGTCGACGGGCGGCGGTTCATTGCCGACCGAGGCGATGACGCGGTCGCGCAGCACGACATTGGCGATGGCGTCGAAGCCCGATGCCGGATCGATGACGCGCGCGCCGATGATCGCCAGCGGCCTCATGGCCGGGTCTCGCGGCACGTCATGGCGCGGCTGTCCCCCGCCGGCAGGCCATGTGCCGCGACAAAGCGTGTTCGCACCGAATCACCCACCCCCGACCCCACCCTTGAAAGGGGGGGGGGAATTAGCGCGCGCGTTCTGGATCAGGTCGCTACCGCGCCAGCTTCGCCGATGAGCGAATCTTGCTGCCATTGGCTTCGAGCCGCACCTTCAACGCCCGCACCGGCGGGGCATAAAGGAAGCCGAAGCTGACCGTGCCGTGCTTCGATTCGACGACATGGTGGAGGCGATGCGCCTGGACGATGCGCTTGAGGTAACGCTGCCGCGGGTTCCAGCCGTGGCGGACGCGGCGATGCACAAGGACGTCGTGGAAGCCGAAATAGATCATGCCATAGGCGGTGATGCCTGCCCCTATCGCTGTTACGACGGGCAGCTGCCAACTGGTGCCGATCAGCAGCAGCAAGAACGACGGCACCGCGCCCATGACGGCGAACCAGTCGTTGCGCTCGAAAAAGCCGGTGCGGGGTTCGTGGTGCGATTTGTGCAGCGACCACAAAAAGCCATGCATCAGCCATTTGTGGGCGGCGATGGCGACGACCTCCATGACGCCGACCAGCAGCAGGGCGATGGCGATGCCCTGCCAGAGGTTGATTTGCGCGGTGAACATGGCCGTTCCATAGCGACATGGCCGCGGCTTTGCACCCCGCCCGATGACGCGGGCTTTCGCGCCGGGCAAGGCTGTGCGAAACTGGCGGCATTGCTTTTGGGGATCGCCATGCGCCTGCCCTCGTTCGTCCCCTCGTTCGTCCCCTCGTTCGTCCTCGCCTCGCTGCTGCTGCTCGCCGCCTGCGCGACGCCGTCGCAGCGCATCGCCGCCAAGCTCAGCGAAGTCGGCGTGCCCGAGCCGCAGGCGCGCTGCATGGGCGACCGGCTCGGCACGCGGCTCAGCATGTCGCAATTGAAGCGCCTCGACGAGATCAGCCGCATCAACGGCGGCCGCATGGACCGGATGAGCATCCCCGAAATCGCGTTGGCGCTCAGCGACCCACGCGACCCCGGCCTTGTCGCGGAAGTCATCGGCGCCGGGGTTGGGTGCTTGATTTAGGCGGCGTGTTGGGCGCGGGGTTCGACCTGCTGGATCGCCGGCCACAAGGCACGCTTGGCTTCGAGCAGATCATAGGCGTTTTGCAGTCGCAGAAAATAGCCCTCGGACATGCCGAAATATCGACCGAGTCGAAGATCGACTTCGGCATCGACCGGGACCTTGCCAGTCACCACGGCTTCGAGCCGTGCCAGCGGCAGCTCAAGCTTTTCAGCGAGATCGAGCGTCGTCATGGCGAACGGCTCCATGAATTCACTGTGCAGGATATCGCCGGCATGGGGGTTCGGCAGCCAATCCTCGGGATCGCCGATTTCAGTGATAGTCGGTGATTTCGACATCGGTTGCTCCTGCGTCGGACCAGCCGAAGCAAATCCGCCATTGCATGTTGATGCTGACAGAATACTGCCCTTCGCGGTCGTCTTTCAATGCATGAAATCGATTGCTCGGTGGTGATCGCATATCCTGCGGCGTTGACATTTCCCCTAACAAATCCCTGATTTCATCACGACTTTTCCCAAGAATTACCATTGTTACCAGACTCTTAATCATGCGTTGCCGTATCGAAGGCACATCAAATTCAAAGGTGATAGAATTCTCGCTTTTCCATTGCTCTTCATCGAAAGGTATTTGCGATTCAGCCCAGAACTTGGTACGACGATAAGACTTAGAAAACGCCATCCGTACCGGTGCGGAGTAATATTCGACTATGCCAAA
>JANNJH010000136.1:0-1641 GCA_031405775.1 Sphingomonadales bacterium
CGCGCAGATAATCCCAGAGTTCGGGCTCGCTCACCGCTGAAATCGCTTCAGCTCACCGCCGCAATCGCCTTCAGCGCATCGCCATCGACACGCATTTTCGTCCATATCTATCCGACACGTCCGATAAAATCCGCGGACGCGTTACGTGCCTCTGCGCAAGCCGGTCGCGACGCGCACAATAGTATAGTGTCCCGGGATTTATCCGATACGAATTAATAGGCGCGATATCGCTGCATCAGCATTAGAGCGGGATGACTCTACACGGAAGCGTATTCTGAGTTGACGAGATAGTTTGCGCATTCGGTTGGCGTGAATGCGTCGAGGAGTGTTCCGATACGTCGCCACGTGGCGTCCACGGAACGTTCTGCGGCCTTTCGCATCAAGTGTTTGAGCTTGGCGAGCCGAAGGCGACCGTAGGTCAACACCTGTTCGATCGGGTTGAGGTCTGGGCTGTATGGCGGGAGGAAGAACAGTTTTGCGCCGGCGCCGCGTATTGCATCGCGGACAGCCTTGCCCTTGTGGCTGCCCAGATTGTCCATGATGACGATGTCGCCTGGGGCCAGGGTCGGAACCAGCACGGTTGTCACATAGGTCTTGAAGCTGTCGCCATCGATGGGGCCGTCATAGACCCAGGGCGCGTCGATCCGGTCGTGCCGCAGCGCCGCCAGGAAGGTCATGGTTTTCCAGTGGCCGAATGGTATTTGGCCTCGCAGCCGCTGGCCACGTGGCGCCCAGCCGCGCAGCGGCCCCATATTGGTCTTGGCCCAGGTTTCGTCGATGAAGACGAGCCGGCGCGGATCAAGGCGCCCCTGATGGATCTTCCACCGGGTTCGCTTCCTTGCGACGTCCGGCCGATCCTGTTCGCTGGCCAGAACCGTTTTTTTTGAAGCTCAAGCCTTCGCGGTGCACGAACTTCCACATCGTCCGGTAATCGACCCGCAGCCCATGTTGCGCCAGCTCGGCCACCAGGCCGCGCAGGGTGAACGCATCGGCCGCGGTCCGTGCGACAAGCCAGACCCGGTGTTCGCCGGCAATCTTGGGCGGCACATGGCCACCCATCTTGCCCGGCGCCGCGCTCCCGGTCGCGCGCTGCCGCTGCGACCACTTCACAACGCTCGACGGTGCAACGCTCAGCGCCAACGCCACCGCCCGAACGCTCTCACCCGCTGCAACCCGCGCCAAAGCACGCTCACGCAAATCCATCGATAGGGGTCGTGTCATCGTCGCTGCCTCCAACCCAGCACAAAGCTTGAATCAGAAATCAGCCGATATGGGAATCCCCCATCGATTCAATCCAGCGTCATCCCGCTCTAGCGGGAAAAATCACACGCTTGGCACCCTCCTGCGAGCGATCGTGAGCGACGGGGTTGGGGTGGGAAGCGGACTCGCGGCGGCTGTTCGCGGCTCGTCAGCTTCGCGCTCCATGGCGGGCATTCAGAAGAAACTCATTCCTTCCCGAAAGCGGACGATAATGGCAGATGGAGCGCGATACATCATCAACATATGGATTCAGTATGCTTTTCGAACGGAAATCGCTGAATGAAATTCTGGTCGAGACACCCGGACTACGGGTAAATGGCGATTGGTTGTGCCTCAACATCGAGACAAATACTGCATGGCCGACGAAACCTCAGCCATTCG
>JANNJH010000137.1:0-2598 GCA_031405775.1 Sphingomonadales bacterium
GACCGATCAGGCGCAGGCCATCGACCGCGGTGCGCATGTCCTTCTCCGTCGAGAAATAATTCGGGGCAATGAGCGGCGGCTGGCGCGGGTCGGCCGAGGCGATCCTCACCGTCCCGCGGCTTTCGGGACGGTTTTGGTAGAAGGATATTTGAAAGCTCGAGATTGGCGGCAGCTTGCCCGAATAATCCCCGGCCTCGAACGGCATATAGTAGAACTGGATGTCGGGGTCCTCCAGCCCATCGCGGGTATAGGCGAAGCCGCCGGCCAGCGCGGCCCCCACGGCAAGCGGGCCCGACCGCGTCGTGAGATAGCGCAGCCCAGCCAGACCCTGTGCTGCGAGGCTGCTCATCATCGCATTGAAGGTGTGGCGGCTGGTTGTCGTGTAGGATCGCTTGGGCAGGATATGATCCATCAGATTTTCGCCGACGCCGCCGAGTTCGTGCACCACGGGCACGCCGACGCTGCTCAGCAGCGAGGCTGGCCCGATGCCGGACAGCTGGAGCAGCTGCGGTGTCGCGAAGGATCCCGCCGCAAGGACGATCTCGCGACGCGCCGTCGCGCGGTGGCTGATCCCGCCCCGCTCATAAAGCACGCCGGTCGCTTCGCGACCCTCGAACTCGACCTTCGTGACCATCGCGTCGGTAATGATGTGGAGGTTCTGGCGATGCCTTGCCGGCTTCAGATAGCCCGTCGCGGTCGACGAGCGCCGGCCCTTCCACGTCGTCATCTGGTAATAACCCGCGCCCGCAATGTCCCGACGACAGAAATCAGCCGTCCGCGGGATGCCGACCTCGCCGGCGGCGTCCAGAAAGGCGTCGGCGAGCGGGTTTGTCCAGCGCGCGTCCTCGACGCCGATATTGCCTTGATCGCCGTGGAATTCGTCGGCGCCGCGCCGTTGCCGCTGCGCCTTGCGGAAAAACGGCAGGACATCGTCATAGGACCAGCCCTCGGCACCCATCTGGCGCCAGATCGCATAGTCGGACGGGGTGCCGCGCAGGTAGAGAAGGCCATTGACCGAGCTGGAACCGCCCAAGACCTTGCCGCGCAGCGCGGAAATGCGCCGGCCATTGAGCTGCGGTTCCGGCTCGGTTTCGAAATGCCACATCAAGCGCGGGTCGGCGAGCACCTTGGCAAACCCCATCGGCAGGCCGATCCAGCGACCGCGATCCTCGGGGCCTGCCTCGAGCAGGAGTACCCGGTTCCGCGGGTCTTCGCTCAATCGCGCCGCGACCACGGCGCCGCCGGAGCCGCCGCCGACGACGATATAGTCATAGTCCGCCGCCTCGACCTGCATCGCGTCCGTCCCGTTTCGCTGGCGCGGCTCCGCGCGTGTTTACACAGCCCTAGCGAGATATGCGGTTTCGGCATATCCCTTATTTCAGTTTTTGTTGTCGGCGCGATCGATTTCTGTCGCCTGATCATGGTAACCCGGTTTACAGTAGCGGCGCGCTGGGCAGCCTGAGCGGCTTGGTCGATCAGGGGGATAGACGGTGTTGAACCGAGCCGGAAGCGCGGTCTTTGGGACGGACCACGAGCAGTTTCGCGACACAGTGCGACGCTTCATCGCCGCCGAGTTTACCCCGCACCTCGAAGCATTCGAGGCTGACGGCAAGGTCAGTCGCGCGTTTTGGCGCGCGGCAGGGAAGGCGGGGCTGCTGTGCCTGACGCTGCCCGAACGCTATGGCGGCTTGGAGCTCGATTTCTCGTTCAACGCCGTGGTCAACGAGGAATTCACCTATGCGATGATGTCGGACACCCTGACGCTACAGACCGATATCACGCTGCCTTACCTCGTGAATTACGGCAGCGAGGCGTTGAAGGCAAAGGTCCTGCCCAAGCTCGTGTCGGGCGAGCTGATCACCGCGATTGCGATGACCGAACCGGGCGCGGGGTCGGACCTTCAAAGCGTCAGGACAACGGCGCGGCGCGACGGCGGCGACGATGTCATCAACGGCTCGAAAACCTATATCACCAACGGCCAGAACGCCGACCTGATCCTGACGGTGTGCAAGACCGACCCGGCGCAGGGCAGCAAGGGCACATCGCTGATCCTTGTCGAGGCCGACCGCGCCGGGTTCGAGCGCGGCCGCAATCTCGAAAAGATCGGCCAATGGTCGGCCGACACGTCGGAGCTGTTCTTCGAGGACGTCCGGGTGCCGGTCGGCAACCTTCTTGGCGAGGAGAACCGCGGCTTCCTCTATCTCGTCAGCGAGCTGGCGCAGGAAAGGCTGTCCATCTCCATCTCCGCCCAGGCCGCGGCGCGGCGCAGCGCGCGTTCGACGAAGCGATCAAGTTCGTCAAGGAACGCAAGGCCTTTGGCAAGCTGGTGTTCGATTTCCAGAACACCCGCTTCAGCCTCGCCGACATGGCGGCGCGGTTGCAGGTCGGCTGGGCGCATCTCGACTGGGCGATCGCCCGCCATGTGCGGGGCGAACTGCACGTGCTGGTGGCCGCCGCGTCGAAGCTTTGGCACACCGAGACGCAGTGGATGTTCTGCGTCGCGGCGCTGCAGCTCCACGGCGGCGCCGGGTATATGAACGAGTATCCGATCGCGCGAATCTGGCGCGATGCCCGAGTGCGGCGCATCTATGGCGGCAC
>JANNJH010000138.1:0-11439 GCA_031405775.1 Sphingomonadales bacterium
CGTCGACGCGTTGCAGCCGCCAGCCATCGCGGTAGCGGTCACCGATGGCAAGGCGTCGCCGCGGCGCGCCCGCGACCAACAGCAATTCGACGCCCGCCGGGGTCCGCACCACCGCGCTCAGCTCGCGCGCCAGCGCCGCGCCGATATCGACCGGCGGCGTCGGGGGCGCCGCCCTGACCCGACGCGGCGCAACCGGGGGCGGTGGGGGAATCGGGTCATTTTCGGCGACGGCCAGCATCGCCTCGCCCGTCGTCGCCGGGAAACCCGCCGCCGCGGTCACATCCGGCGCCGGGCGCGCCAGGCGCGGCACGTCGGGAAACAGCGTCGCTGTGCGGTCGGCGCCAATATCGGCCGGCACGATGTTGGCGGCGACAAAGCCGGCGATGGCGGCCCCGGCGATCAGCATCGGCAGTTTCATGACCGCGCCTCGCCAGCGATCCAGATCGCCTCGATCTCGACCGCGAGCCTGGGGGCGCCCGCCACTTGCACAACAGCGATGCCGACCGGTCGGAACAGGGTTCGCGACGCGGCCAACGCCTGCACGAACGCGGCGAAGCTGGCGGGATCAAAGGCGCCTTCGACCTTGATCCGGAACGCACCGATGCCGCCCGACACGCGCGCGCCGCCGTCGGCATCCACCGCGACTTGCGGATTGCCGATCCCGGCGCCGCGCGCCAGCGTGTCGAGATCGCCCTGCGCCCGCAATTGGGCGATCTCGATGGTCGGCTCGACCAGCGCCCAACCGCGCAATTTGCGTTCCTCGGCGGCGACCAGCGCCAGCAGGGCGGGGTCAGCCAGCACCCGCGCGCTGGCCTCGGTCAGCTGTCGCGTCGCGCGCGCCTCGCGGGCGTGCTGCGCGGCGGTGTCGGCGGCATCGCTTGCGACAAGCACCCACGCCCACGCCAGCACCGCGACCAAGGCCGTCAACAGCGCCTTTTCGCGCGGGTTGGCACGCCGGATCAACATGATCAGCGGGGTCAGCGGGTTGGTCACAGCCGCGCCTCGCGCATTGGCAAGGCGCCGCTTGGGGGCGGCGACGGCACGGCGGCTGGCGGGCCGATGCTGGCCTCCACCACAGCGCCCTCGTCGGGCGTTGCCCGGGCGCTGACCTGTGACAGAATCGGGCTGCCCTCGAGCTGCGTGACCAGGTCGCCCAGCGCGTTCATCGACGGCGCCTGACGCAGTTCGAGCATGGCGTGCGTCGCATCGAAGCGCCAGGCAACGAGGTTTACGTCGAACGGTTCGAGGGTGGCGAACACTTCGCCCGCCGTCTCGACCGGATTGGCAACGCTCAGCCGGTTGAAGGATTCGAGCCTGGCGAGGCGATCGCGCATCCGCCTGGTGTCAAGCGTCGGTCGCGCAGCAGCATTTGTCGCGGTCGCGGCGCGTTCGGCACCGGCGACGCGGTCGTATCGGACGGCGCGACCTTCGAGCCAGCCACCGGCCAGCGCCGCGACCACCGTCGCCGCCATCGCCGCGCGCGAAAGATCGGGCCAGTCCCAGCCGCGTTTCAGGCGCGGCAGCGAACCGACTTCGGCGGGCAGTGGCAGCACGACCGGAGCCGGGACCGCACCGGGTGGCGGCACCGACTCGTCGTCGATGGCGAAGCGCAGCCGCGACCAAGCTTCGTGGTCGAACGGCTCGCGGCGCCACAGCGTCACCAGCAATTCGCCATCGCGCCAATATTGCGCGTCGAAGCCGTCGGCCGTTTCGACCTGCCGCCAGCCGTCACCGGCGGGCGCCGCAAGCGCCTCCGGCACGATGCGGTCATTGATGTATCGCCAACGCCCACCGAGCAGCGCGCGGACCTCCACCGAATCCCACCACCAGATCGCCACCCCGTCGGCGCAACGCGTCAGCAAACTGTCGGCTTGTGCGAACGGACTGTGCATTTCGGCATAAAGCCGCGCCGCGCGCTCGAGCTCGGCGGGGCGCAGCGGCGCCGGTGGCGCAAACACCGCGTGGCGGCACAGCGCCCGGCTGAGGACGAGATAATGCGCGCTGGCGGGATGGCCCTCGGCGCCGTAGCGGTCGACAAGTTCACCGCTTGCGCGCAGCAAGCAAAGCCGGACTGTCGGGGAACGAATTGACGTCGCCATCGTCGCGCCTCCTTTCCCTGGGCGCCGGCAGGCGGAACGGTGCGGCGGGTTCGATCAACAGCGGCCGCGCGGCGTTGGCCCCGGCAAAGCTTATGCGTGAGCGATAGGCGTGGGCCTGGCCGTTGCGCCACGCGGTGAAACGCAAGTGCGGCGCCGGCAGTCCGCCGAGCCGGGTGACCCCGCCAACCGACGCGACACCTGTCACGTCCGCGACATCGCTGGCCGACGTCAGCGCGCGATATTCGCGGACCTTGAGGACCGTGCCGACGGCGCGCGCGTCCATTCCAAGCATCGCCGCCAGCACCGGGGCCGGCGCTGTATTGACATTGAAGGCGGCGTCGGGGTCCCGCGCGCTGGCGACGTCGTGGAACCGGCCGAGTTGCGCCGGGTTCAAAAGCCGTCGCCAATCGAACGCGGCGGCGCTCGATTGCGCCCGTGCGACGATGCTGTTGCGCGGCATCCGTTCTGCGTAACCGGGGCGGCCTGCGTCACCGGCCCGGCCAACGCCCGCGGAATAGTCGCGGGCCTCGGCACCCGCCGGCCGCCGCAGCTGATCCTCGTCGATATAATCGGCAAGCGTTGCCGCCAGATGACGCGCCGCCAGGGCCGGGACGGCAAGGCCTTGCAGGACGCGGGCGACCGCCGCTTCGTCGCCGCCATTGACGTTGATCAGGCCGGCCTCGTCCTGCACGGCGATCGACATGCCGTCGGCGCCATAGTCGCGGCCATCGAAGACGACGGACCGGATCGTGGTGCCGTCGCGCTTGCGCGCCCAACCGTCGCGCTTGCGCATCGAACCGTCCCGCGGCGGCGCCAGCACGCCGCTGCCGTCGAGACGCGAGCCGCCGACGCGCAGGCCGCGCTGGTCGATCGGTTCGGTCAGCAGCAGTTGGGCAAAGCGCGCCTCCAGCCCGGTCGCGGCGATCTCCAGTTCCATGTCGTCACGCGCCTGTCGCAGCGATTTGTCGAGCGCCTCGCTGGTGTCGGCCGCCGTCATCAAGGCGAGCCCAAGCGCCGTCATCGCGACCAGCACGATCGGGATCGCAAACCCCGCCTCAGCGCGCTCGCGCGCAATCAGGGACCGCCCGCGCGCAATCGGGGCGCGCCCCGGTGCGTTCACGACGCGCCGCTCGCACGCTCGACCCAGCCGGGTTCGGCGGCGGACCCGGCGGCCGGCAGGATCAACCGGACAAACGGCGCCGGTGGCGGCTCGTCCCCGACCCGCCGGATTGGAACCTCCCAGTGATCCTGCCAATGCACCCCGTCGGCACTGAACGCCAGACGTGCCGCGCCCAAACCGAAGTCGATCAGCGTCGCCCGCCCCTCGATGCCTTCGCAAAGCAAGCGCGCCGTTCCACTTCGCGTCCGCACGAGCATGAACTCCACGGGATCGCCGGAAAGCCCGCAATGCGGAATATCGCTATTCGCGGGATCGAGCCGGAGTCGGACGGAATCGCCACTCAGTCGATCGGCGCCCCGGACAGACCCGCGGAACAAGGCTTCGACCCGCTGCCGCTCGATCCCCGCGAGATTGCTCCTGGCGTGCGCGAAATTATGGCGTTCGCCGCTCGCCACGGTGGTGAACAACAGCATCGCCACGATGCCGCAGATCCCGATCATGACCAGCGTCTCGATCAATGAAAAGCCGCCCTCGGCAGGCTGGATTTCACGGGCTTCACGACGCGGCACGGCTGTCCCGATCGCCGCCGAAGGAGATGTCGCTGTCCGGCCCGGTGCCGCCCACCACGCCGTCACTCCCCAGGCTGCCGATCAGCGGTCGCCCGGCGGCATCCGCCGGCGCCTGGTAAACATAGGGCTGACCCCAGGGATCGACCGGGACGTCGGTATCGAGATAGGGGCCGCGCCAGCCGCTGGCCATGGCGTTGTCGTCGGGTCGCCGGACGAGCAGCGCCAGTCCTTCGGTGTTGCGCGGGTAGCGACCAAGATCGATGCGCAGGCTTTCGAGGGACGACACCAGCGAACGCATCTGGATCAGCGCCGCGGTTTCTCTGGACCGATCGAGCTGCGCGATCAGACGCGGCCCGACGAACGCCGATACCAAACCGATGATCGTCAGGACAACAAGCATTTCGAGCAGCGTGAAGCCGCTTTCACTGCGCCTTGCGCGGCTGGAAATATCCGATTGCACTGCACTTGCTCCCTGCGATCATTTTGCACAGGAAACGATCGCCCTGTCGATTGGTCGAAATTGCCTAGTCCTATCGATATAGGCAGACCGTCCGAGATGTCATCGCCCCGCCGAATTGCTAGACTGGCGGGGGCGGAAAGGACTGCTGGCAATGTCGCCGCGGTCGCCCCGTGGGGGGCTCGATCGTGTCGGAACTGCTTCGCATCCTAACCGCAGGGAAGATGGTGTCGGAACGCGACATCGTCGAAGCGCGCGCCATCCAGCAGTTCGCGGGTGGCGACATCGGCGCGGCGCTGGTGCGGCTCGGTGCCTTGTCCGAAGACGCCCTGCTTCACGCCATCGGGACGTCGTGCGATCTGCCGGTGGCAGCAGCCGACATGCTGCCCGATCACGCCAGCGTGTTGCTGGCGGTGGAGCGGCTGGGTGTGCCGCTGGGCTGGCTGATCCAGCAAGGGGTCTTGCCATGGTTCAGCGCCACCGCCGCAGGCGAAACACTGTACGTTGCCGGGCCGCGGGTCTTTGAAATGTCGGTGCAGGAAGCCGCCGAGCATTGGCATGGCGGCCCGGTGCGGTTCATGCTGGCCCCGGCCGCCGTCGTCGAGGCGCTGCTCGGCGGCGTCGCCGGCAGCCGGACGGGTGTCGACGAGGCCGAATCCGATGCGGAGCGCCTGCACGAACTGGCCGAGGAAGCCCCCGTCATCAGCCTGGTGCAGACGATGTTCGCCGAAGCGATCGCCGCGCACGCCAGCGACATCCACCTCGAACCGTTCGAGGACAGGACAACGATCCGATTTCGCATCGACGGCATCCTGTCGACGTGGCGAACCTTGCCGCGCGCTTCGTCCGATGCCGTGACATCGCGGATCAAGCTGTTGTCGCAGATGGACATCGCCGAACGGCGCCTGCCGCAGGATGGGCGCCAGAGCATTCGCGTTTCGGGCCAGGAGGTCGATCTGCGGGTTTCGGCACTGCCGACGATCTGGGGGGAATCGATCGTGCTCCGCTTCATGGGCAAGATGCACAATCTTCCAACGCTTGCCGCCCTCGGGCTTGGTGATGACGACAGCGCCCGGCTGACACGGATGATCGAGAGACCCGACGGCTTGCTCGTCGTCACCGGCCCGACGGGATCGGGCAAGACCACCACCGTCTACAGGCTGCTCAGTCACTTGAACGATGGGCGCCGCAAGATACTGACGATCGAGGATCCGGTCGAGATCGATCTGCCCGGCATCCTCCAGATCGGGGTGCGCGCCGACATCGGGCTGACTTTTGCCGCCGGGCTGCGGTCGATTCTCCGGCAGGATCCGGACGTTATCTTTGTTGGCGAGATCCGCGACGGCGAAACGGCGCGGATCGCGGTGCAGGCGGCGCTGACCGGGCACCAGGTGATAACGACGGTCCATACCAGCTCCGCCGTCGGGGCGGTGACGCGGCTCATCGACTTAGGGGTCGAGGATTTCTTGCTGAGCGAAGTCCTCAACGGCCTGGTTGCCCAGCGGCTGGTCAGGCGCGCTTGCGAGGCATGCGCGGGAATCGGCTGCAAGGCGTGTTCGGGCACCGGGTTCGCCGGCAGGATCGGGGCGTTCGAGCTGGTCGCGGCGACGCCAGCGCTGCGCGAGGCAATCCGCGCCCGCGCCGGCATCGCCGCATTGACCGAGGTCGCCCGATCGGACGGCAGCCGATCATTGCGTGACGACGCACTCGCCAAGGTGGCGCGCGGCCTGACAACCTCGGGCGAGGCGCTCCGGGTGCTCGGGACCGCCCCGTGACGGCGCCACAGCGCCAGTTTCGGTATCAGGCGATTTCGCCCGCGGGCGTCGGTGTGTCGGACGTCATCGCCGCCGCCGATCGCCAGGCGGCGCTGCGCCAGTTGTCGCGCGCCGAGCTGGTCGTCACGCGGCTAGTGGAAACCGATGCGGGCCGCCCTGTGCAACGTGCCGGCAATTCGGCGCGGCAGCGGCGTGAGCGTCTCGACATGTTCCGCCAGTTGTCGGTGCTCATCGGCGCCCATATCGAGTTGCTCGAAGCGCTTGAGGCGATCCACAAGACCTTTCCGGTCGGCGAGACCCGCGACGCACTGGCGGCGATCGCCGCTGCGTTGCGCCGGGGTGACCGGCTGGGCGACGCCTTTGGCGCGGCGCTGCCGGGATTGCCCGCCTATCTTGTGGCGCTGCTGGCGGCGGGTGAAAGCACCGGCTGCGTCGACCAGGTGCTCCGCGAAGCCGTGGCGCAGATGCTGCTCGAAGCGGCGGCGCGGCGCGAGCTTCGACGCGCCCTCGCCTATCCGGCGTTCCTGCTGACCGCCGGCAGCCTTGCCCTTGCCGTGATGTTCGCGGTCGTCGTGCCGCGCTTTGCCGCGATCATCGGGCCGCAGCGGCGCGACATCGATGGCCTTGGCGGCTTTGTGTTCGCCGCGGGGCGCATCGTCCACGACCATGGCGTCATGATCGTCATCGGCTTGGCTGTGGCGGGCGCCATGCTCGTCGGCGTGTCGAAGCTGACCAACGCCGGCTCGGTGGCGGCGATCATCGGCCGCCTGTTCGGATTGCGTGGCATCATCGAATTGCGCGAGCGCGCCAATTGGGCGCGAATCATGGCGCTGGCGCTGGGGCAGAATGTGCTGCTGCTCGATGCGGCGGCTCTGGCGCGCTCGTGCGTGACGACGGGCGCGTTGCAAGCCAGGCTCGTCGACGCCGAACGCGCGCTGCGTTCGGGGGTGGCGGTCGCCGACGCCCTCGCGACCAATAACATTCTCGCCGCCGCCGACATCAGCCTGCTCAGCGCCGGGCAACGCGCCGGAGCCTTGGCGGAGATGTTCGGCGTCATCGCCGATGAGCATGATCGCCGGCTCCGCGAGGCGCTGCGCCGCGCCACCGCGATTGCCGAGCAGCTGGCAATTCTCGTGGTTTCGACAGCCATCGGCACGATCGTGCTTGGCCTCGTCAGCGCGATGACCAGCGTCTACGAGTCGGTGCGCTGATGCCGTCCCGGCCAGCCAGCAACGGCTTCAGCCTGTTGGAGATGCTGGTCGCCATCGGTGTGCTCGCCATCTGCCTGATGCCCATTCTCGAGCTGCAGATCACGCTCGACCGGCGTCATGCCGAACGACAGCTGGCGCTCGATCGGCTGACCGCCCAGCGCAGCGCCCTGGCATTGCTGCGCGGCATCAACCCGTCGCTGGAACCTGTCGGGATACGGACGCTGGCGCCCGCGACAACGCTGCGCTGGCAGGCGGTGCCGCTTTCGACGCCGCGGCGGGCGCTGCACTTTCTCGGCGGCGAAGCCTATCACGACATCACGCTCTACCGGATCGTCGCGACCCTGACGCGGCCGGACCATCGCTTCGCGGTCGAAGCGATTGGCTGGCAGCCGGCACCGCGACCGGTACTTCGACTGGCAACGCCGCCCGCCGCAGGCACATCGCCGCCCGCCGCAGGCGCAACGCCGCCCGCCGGTAAATGATCGCCCCCGCCGTGCAATCATGACCTCCTCCAACGGCCTATTACCTTTGGCCTATGTCGACACGACAGCTGACCGTGCGAGGCGATCTGGGTTATAACAGATCGTTAACTGCTTCGGACCCCAAGAAGTCAGTTGGTCGGACGACGATGTTCGAATCATCTCTGGGGCGCTTTGTCAGTAAAACTGACAAAAGGAGTACGTATAGATACTATCCGGGCAGTCGCTCGGGGCAAGTTGTTCGTGATGTAAAATTTCTATTGCAGGAGAATTACAGTGGCGACACCCTTCACCATCAATCTGGCCGATCTCACCAATATCCTGGAGCAGATCAAGATCGCCGAGCGGCACGCTGCCGGCGAAAATCTTATTGACATCATTGGCCAGGATGCCGCGCTCCTGCCGGTTGGACTGCGCACGGTCGACGGCAGCTTCAACAATCTTCTGCCAGGGCAGGAACTGGTTGGCGCCGCGAACCAGATCTTCCCGCGCCTGCTGCCGGCCAGCTATCGTCTCGAAACCGATGGCGATAGCTACACGATCGTCCGCGCCGATGTTGTCGGAGCGCCTCCGGGCGGCATCACCATCACCAACAACAATTACGACCCGACGATCCCTGGTTCGCACAGCGTCGCCGACGCCGATCCTCGCATCATCTCGAATCTGATCGTCAACGCGACGCTCGACAATCCCGCGGCGCTCCAGGCGGCGCTGGTCCTCGCCGGGTCGCTCAATATCGAAGGTGACCGTGCCTCCATCATTTCGCTCAGGGCCTTCGAGGCGGCCGATCTCCTCGCCACGACGCGGGCGGCAACCAGAGATGCCAATGCCGCCGCCGTGACGAGCGGGACGGCCGCGATCGTCGCCACCGCTGCGCTGCGTTCGGCGCTTGTCGATCTGCGCGAAGGTGTCGTCGATGGCGTCGCCTTTGATCTGGAAGACATCCACGATGTCTATCAGGCGCTGGCCGCCGTCGCCGACGCGATCAGGGCGCAGCGGGCCGTCCTCGACAACCTGCGGTTCGCGCAAGAAAACGCGCCCTCGGACTTGAACGTCTACATGGTGGCGACGGCCGAGACGTTGCTGATCGCTCTCTACGCGATCGATACCAGTGTGCAAAGCCTGGCCCACCTCACGGTTGCGACGGCCACTCCGGGCCCGGTGCTGGCGAATATCGCTGCCATCGACGCGGCCGTTTCCGCTGCTGGCTTTGCCGCTGGCAATGCCACGGCGGTCGCAGCCGAGCTGTCGGCTGCCGCCGCCATCTCCGCGGAGGCGAGCGCTGGCGCCGATGCCGCCCGCACCACTGCGGTCGCGGTGCTTGACGCCGACGTCGTTGGCGCAGGCGATGCGGCCGCCATCGCGGCGCTCAGGGCCTTCTACGTGGCGGATGTCCTCGCCGAGAGGCGGGAGTCAACCCTGGAGGCAAATGTCGCCGCCGCGGCGAGCGCGCCGATCGCGATCGTCGCGACCGCCGCTTTGAGTGCGGCGCTTGTCGATCTGCGCGAGGGCGTTGTCGCTGGCGGCGGCCTCGATGCGGAAGATTTCGCCGATATCGCCGCGGCGCTGACGGCCGTAGCATCCGCGATCACGGCGCAGCAGGCCATCGTCAACAACCTGCGGATTGCCGCCGACCTGACACCCTCGGCAATGAACGTCACCAATCTGGCGACGGCCGAGACGTTGCTGACCGCTCTGCGGGCGGTCGAGGGCCGCGTTGCCGCGCTGATCGATCCGGCGGACATCGGTGCCATCGACGCGGCCGTTGCCGCTGCTGGCTTTGCCGCGGGCAGCGCCGTTGCATTCGCAGCCGAACTGGCGACTACCGTCGCCATCGCCGCCGAGGCGAGCCTTGGCGCCGATACCGCCCGCGACGCCGCGGTCGACGTGCTCAGCGTCGAAGTCGTAGGTGAAGCGGGTGCCATCCTGGCGCTCCACGAGGCCTATAAGGCGGCGGTGGCGAGCGGCTCCGCTCCCGCCATCGCCGCCGCGGTCGCCGAGCTCGGCGCCGCGATCCTTGCCGCCAATATCGAGATTTCGAGCGATGGCTCGATCACGATCGAGAACCGGGCGCCCGACGTCGGGCTGTCGGCGGGCTTCAACGGCTGGAGGACCTTCTTCGGCCAGTTTTTCGACCATGGCCTCGACCTTGTGACCAAGGGCGGCAACGGCACGATCTTTATCCCGCTCGAAACCGATGACCCGCTTTATGACAAGGGGCTCGATGGCCTGGCCGGCGCGCAGCAGGTCCGCGACGCCGCCGGCAATCTGGTCTTCGACGCAAACGGCGCTCCGGTGACGCGCAATGACGATGGCTATGGTCCGGACGGACTGTTCGGGACGGCGGACGATCGTCCCAACTTCATGGCGCTGACGCGCTCGACGCCCTTCGTCGATCCGGTGACCGGGTTGCGGACCGAAGCCCAGAATACCACGACGCCGTTCATCGACCAGAACCAGACCTACACCTCGAACGCGTCGCACCAGGTTCTCCTGCGTGAATATGCAATGGTCAATATCGCCACCGACACCGTTGCCGGTCCGGTGGCCGTGTCGACCGGTCGCTTTCTGGATGGTGCCCAGGCCGGCGCCATCGCCAACTGGGGCGAGGTCAAGGCGCAAGCCGCCGCCATGCTCGGCCTCAGGCTAGGCGATTTCGACGTCCTCAACCTCCCGCAACTCGAAGTCGATTTCTATGGCAACTTCATCGCCGGCGCCAATGGGTTCGCGCAGGTGTGGGTCAATGTGTTCCTGGTGAATACCACCACCGGAGCGTCGACGCCGCAGGGCAGTTTCCTCGTCGAAGGCGTCGCTGGTGGCCTCGATCTGGCAAATCTGCAACTTCCCGCAGGCTTTGCCGGCCCTCCCGCGCCGGCGGGATTCACCTACCAGGTTGCAACGGTAAAGACCGGGCATGCCGTTCTGGTCGACATCGCGCACCATGCGGCGCCAGCCATGTTCGACGCCAACGGTGACGGTTTCAAGGAATCGCGCCAGACCGCCGACCTCGACAACGTCGACCTCAACGGCGATGGGGTCGTCAATGCCCTGGACGCCGTGCTCGACGATCGTAACGCGGCGACCTATGACAACGAGATGCTCGACGCGCATTTCGCCACCGGCGACGGGCGCGGCAACGAGAATATCGGCCTGACCGCCGTCCACACCATCTTCCACGCCGAACACAACCGGCTTGTCGAAGCCAACAAGGACACGCTTGTCGCCTCCGGGGATGCCGCGGTCGTCAATGAATGGCTGCTCGCCGGAGCGGGCGGCGTGCGCGACGGAATCACGCAGGTCGCCCTCGACGCGATCAACGCGATCACCGACGCCGCCGCCAAGGCCAGCGCCATCGATGCGTTGCAATGGGACGGTGAACGCCTGTTCCAGGCGGCACGCTTCGTCACCGAGATGCAGTATCAGCACATGGTTTTCGAGGAGTTCGCGCGCAAGATCCAGCCGAATATCGAGCCCTTCCTCTTCACCAATTCCGCTGATCTCAACCCGGCGATCTTCGCCGAATTCGCCCATGCCGTCTTTCGCATGGGCCATTCGATGCTGACCGATACCGTCGACCGGCTGAACAACAACCTGACGACGGTCGACGGTGGTCCGCAGCTGACCCTGATCCAGGCCTTCCTCAATCCGCAGGTGTTCACCGCCAGCGGTGCGACCGCGGGAGATGCCGTCGGCGCGATCGTCCGCGGCATGACCCGCCTGCAAGGCAAC
>JANNJH010000139.1:0-1774 GCA_031405775.1 Sphingomonadales bacterium
TCGCGAAGGCGACCTCCGTCGCGCGCGGCGGGTGAGGGTGTGCCTCAACTTGCCAGAAGAAAGAACACCCTCACCCGGGCCGCCGCCAGAGCGGATGCGACCTCCGTCGCTGGAGCGGATGCGACCTCCGTCGCTGGAGCGCCGTCTCTCGCCTCTCCCGCAGGCGGGAGAGGGGGTATTCTACGCGGTGCGGAAGGCGTTGGTGATCGGGTAGCGGCGGTCGCGGCCAAAGTTGCGGTGGCCGATCTTGACGCCGGGGGGGGCCTGCCGCCGCTTGTATTCGGCGATATAGAGCAGGCGCTCGATGCGCGCGACGATTGCCGGGTCAAGCCCCTCGGCGATCAGCTCGGCGGCGGCGCGCTCGTTCTCGACAAGGCCGATGAGGATGCGATCGAGCAAATCATACGGCGGCAGCGAATCCGCGTCCTTCTGGTTGTCGCGCAGCTCGGCGGTCGGCGGCTTGTCGATGACGCGCTGCGGCATGACCGGGCCTTTCGGGCCGATCGAGAGGCGCGGGTGGTGGGCGTTGCGCCATTCGCACAGCTTGAACACCGTCGTCTTGTAAACGTCCTTGAGCACCGAATAGCCGCCGGCCATGTCGCCATAGATGGTGGCATAGCCGACCGACATTTCGGACTTGTTGCCGGTGGTCAGCAGCATCGGGCCGAACTTGTTGCTGATCGCCATCAGGCTGAGCCCACGGATGCGCGACTGGATGTTTTCTTCCGTGGTGTCGGGCGCCTTGCCGGTGAACAATGGCGCCAGCATTTCGTTGAACGCCGTCATCGCCGGGCCGATGCCGACAGTATCGAGCCGGCACCCCAGCAGCCGGGCGCACTCGGCGGCGTCCTCAAGGCTGTCCAGGCTGGTGTAGGGCGACGGCATCATCACGCACCAGACGCGGTCAGGCCCAAGCGCATCGACGGCGACGGCGGCCGACAGCGCCGAATCGATGCCGCCCGAAAGCCCGAGGACGACGCCGGGAAAGCGGTTGCGGTTCACATAGTCGCGCAAGGCCACGAGCATGGCGTGGTAGATATTGGCGGGATCTTCATCGAGGACCGCCAGCGGCCCCACAGCGCAGCTCCAGTGGTGGCCGAAGCCATGGCGGGTCCAGTGGGTGGTGGTGACCGATTCCTCCCAGTCAGGGAGTTGCAGCGCCAGTTTGCGGTCGGCGTTGATGATGAAGCTGGCGCCGTCGAAGGCGAGTTCGTCCTGGCCGCCGACGCGGTTGAGATAGACCAGCGGCAACCCCGTCTCGGTGACGCGGGCGACAGCCAAGCTCAATCGCCGGTCGTCCTTGCCGACTTCGAACGGCGAGCCATTGGTGACGATGAGGATTTCGGCGCCGGTTTCGGCAAGGCATTCGGTGACGTCGGGGCTCCAGATATCCTCGCAGATCGGCACGCCGAGGCGGGTGCCGCGAAAGCCCAGCGGGCCGGGCATCGGGCCGGGGGAAAACACGCGCTTTTCATCGAAGGTGCCATAATTGGGCAGGTCGTGCTTGCGGGTGATCCCGGCGATCTTGCCGCCATCGAGCAGGAAGGCGGCGTTATAAAGCTTGCCGTTCTCCGCAAGCGGCGCGCCGACGATCAACGCCGGGCCGCCATCGGTGGTGGCGGCGGCGAGCGCCAGGACGCGCGCCATCGCGGCTTCGACGAGGGCGGGCTTGAGGACAAGATCCTCGGGCGGATAGCCGACGACCGAAAGCTCGGGCGTCACGAGAAGATCGGCACCGGGCGCGGCGGCGCGAGCGGCGAGAATTGCATTGGTG
>JANNJH010000140.1:0-10708 GCA_031405775.1 Sphingomonadales bacterium
GCCGCGGCGCTTGCCTTCGATCAACGCATGGCCGGTCATCCGCGCGCCCGACATGCCATAGGGGTGGCCGATCGAGATGGCGCCGCCGTTGACGTTGAGCTTTTCCGGGTCGATCCCGAGCTTGTCGGCGCAATACAGCACCTGCACGGCAAAGGCTTCGTTCAATTCCCACAGGCCGATATCGTCCATCGTCAGGCCGTTGGCCTTGAGCAGCTTGGGGATGGCGTAAACCGGGCCGATGCCCATTTCATCGGGTTCGAGCCCGGCCACCGCCATGCCGCGATAGGCACCCAGCGGGGTCAGCCCGCGCCGCGACGCCTCGCCGGCTTCCATCAGCACGGTCGCCGAGGCGCCGTCCGAAAGCTGCGAGGTATTGCCGGCGGTGATGACGCCGTCGGCGATCACCGGCTTGAGGCCAACAAGGCCGGCAAGCGTGGTTTCCGGCCGGTTGCCTTCGTCCTTCGACGTGGTGACTTCGTGGTAGCTGACCTCCTTGGTCTCCTTGTTGACCATCGCCATGCGGCTGGTCATCGGCACGATCTCGGCGTCGAACCTGCCGGCCGCTTGGGCGGCGGCGGTGCGCATCTGCGACTGGAAGCCGTATTCGTCCATGCGGTCGCGGCTGATGCCATAGCGTTTGGCGACGATTTCGGCGGTCTCCAGCATCGGCATGTAGATGCCCGGGTGCATGGCGAGCAGTTCCGGATCGACGTCGACGCGCATCTTGTCGGTCTGCACCATCGAGATCGATTCGACGCCGCCGCCGATGGCGATCTGCATGCCGTCAACGATGATCTGCTTGGCGGCGGTGGCGATCGCCATCAGCCCGGACGAGCATTGGCGATCCATCGACTGGGCCGAAACCGTCACCGGCAGCCCGGCGCGCAGCACCGACGTGCGCGCGATATTGTTGCCCTGGACGCCCTGCTGGAGCGCGGCGCCGATGACGACATCGTCGACTTCGCCACCGGCAAGGCCGGCGCGCTTCACCGCATGGGCGATGGCATGGCCGGCGAGCGTCGGCGACGGCGTGGCGTTGAAGGCGCCGCGATAGGCCTTGCCGATCGGGGTGCGGGCAGTCGAAACGATAACAGCTTCACGCATGGTCATAGTCCTTTCAAAACATTCTTACAGATATTGGAGCGTAATCCATTCGGCAGCGAGCGCGGGCTTGGTTTCGCCTTCGATCTCCACCGCGACATCGACCGTCGATTTCCAGCCGCCATCGGGCCGCTGGCTGACATCGCTGAGCGCGAAGCGGCCACGAACGCGCTTGCCGCTTTTCACCGGCGCCATGAAGCGCACTTTGTTGAGGCCATAGTTGATGCAGACTTTCGAGCCGACAATACTCGGCATCACGTCATTGGCCATCGCCGAGGTGAGCCCGAACGTCAGGTAACCATGGGCGATCGTCGTGCCATAGGGTGTCTGGGCGGCAAGTTCCGCGTTGACATGGATAAACTGGTGATCGCCCGTCACTTCGGCAAAGCCATCGATCCTGGCCTGGTCGACGAGGATCCAGTCGGACACCCCGACTTCGCTTCCCACCAGCGCCCGATAGTCTTCGAGCGAAATCTGCTTTGCCATGTAGCGCATGTTCCCAAGGATGGTTTGCGGCGACCTAGGCGCAGGGCGACGTGAACGTCAACCTGTCCGTGGCCCGGCTCGGACTGACGCCGGCACGCCCGCCACCCTCGGCGTCGCATCGGCCAGCGCCAGCCCGAGCCCGCGAAAGCCGTCGAGCGCCGACAGCAGCACCTGCTGCCGCGTGTCGAGCATCGCCAGCAGCGACGCATCTTCCACCGTGAACTCGACCTCGACCTCGATCGACGTCGCTGTCGCCGCCGTCACATGCGCGCGCCTGGCCTGGACATGGCGCATCGTCGCCAGCCCATCGATCAGCATCGCCGGCACCGCCGCCAGCGCCGCGGTTTCCGACCCCAGGTCGAGGTGGAAGCTCATCACCGTCGTCCGCGCCTCGATGCGGTGCAGGTTGCGGATCTGCTGGTCGAGCAGCTTGGTGTTCGAAACGATGACCTGTTCGCCGGTGATGGCGCGGATGCGCGTCGTCTTCAGGCCGATGGCTTCGACGGTGCCGGTCACCTCGCCAAAACGGATGGTGTCGCCGGTGCGGAACGGCCGGTCGAACAGGATCGACAGCGCCGCGAACAGGTCGCTGAAAATACCCTGCGCCGCCAGCCCGATGGCGATGCCGCCAACCCCAAGGCCGGCGACCAGCGCCGTGACATTGACTCCCAGATTGTCGAGAATCAGGATGACCGCGAGGATCCAGACGATGACATTGACCAGCACGCGGATGATGTTGATGGCGCTGTCGAGCTCGCCTGGAACTTCGCTGTCGGCGGCGCGGCGATCGACCAGCGCCAGCAATATCTCGCGCACCCACAGCGCCCCCTGCACCGCGAACGAGATGGTGAAGGCGATGTCGATGGCGTGCTGCAACGGTCGCGGCGTTTCGATCAGATGGGTAACGATATAGGCCGACAGCACGGCGATGAACGGGCTGCCTGTGCGCTTGATGATGCGGCGCCCGAAGCCGCGCCAGGTGGTGACCTTGTGGCTGTCGCCGAGCAGTCGCATCAGCGCCCAACGCAGCCCGACCAACAGGAAATACAGCCCAACCGCAGCGCCGACGGCGATCGCCGCTTCGCGGCTGTCGGTACGCAGCCAGCCGAAAGTGTCGGTGGTCAAAACCTGGGTCTTGGCGGCGATATCGTCGCGGATGCCGGGCAGCGGGGTGACGGGATCGGCCATCAGGCGTCCGCCGCCGCGCGCAACGCCGCTTCGATCCAGCCCGGCCGCAGCACGGTCAGCGCCGCGCCGCCGACGGTCAACGGCCCGGCTGCCGCCTCCAGCCGCAGATGCGCGATGCCAAGCCCGTCGCGGTGGCTGCGCAGCGTGCCGGCAATACGCCCGGCGGCATCGCGGACGTTGCCGTCGCCGGGGTCGCCGGCGAAGCGCACTGGCACCAGCCGCCGCCGCACCTTGTCGCGGTGGTGCATCCGGGCGGTATTCTCCTGACCGACATAACAGCCCTTGGTGAAGCTGACGCCATTCAGCAGGTCGGCGCCGGTTTCGAGCCACAACAACTGGTCCTCGCCGATATCGGCGCTGCCGGGCACGCCGATGCCGAGGCGATGCGCGTCATAGGCGTCGGCGCCTTGGGGTCCGCCCGCCGCGCCGATCCAGCGCGCGCCGAGTTCGGCGAGGCGCGGATCGGCGGTGTGGCCCGCCGCGTCGCCATCCCAGCCGGCAAAGACCGCGAGCTCGGTCGGCTCGATCGTCACCGCCTTGCGCAGCCGATACATCGACAGCCGTTTGGCCAGCGCCGGCGCGCGATCGACCGCGACATCGACGAGAACGGAAATTTCGTCGCCGGCAAACACCAGCATGTCGAACAGCGCCTTGCCCTGCGGCGACAACAGCCCGGCATAAAGCGGCGTTTCGGGCGACAGGCTATCGAGGTCGTGCGTCAACAAGCCTTGCAGGAAGCTGCGGGCGTCGGCACCGGCGATGCAAAGCACGGCGCGGTCTTCAAGGCGAACAATCGTCATGGCCGCAAGCGATATGCGTTTGCGAAGCGCTTGCCAAATCCGGGCGCGGGCCGGAGCCGGCTTTCCCGACCAAAACCGCCCCCGCCACGCTTGACTTTTCGAAGTCCTGCCGCCATTGGACGCCGCTTACCGCGCTCGGCCTGGCCGTAGGCGCCTCCAACCTGATTCTTTCCGGGACCTGTCATGGCCAAGCCGACCACCATCAAGATCAAGCTCGTGTCGTCCGCGGACACCGGTTACTATTATGTGACCAAGAAGAACCCGCGCACCCAGACCGAAAAGCTCAATTTCCGCAAATATGACCCGGTCGTGCGCAAGCATGTCGAGTTCAAGGAAGCCAAGATCAAGTAAGTCTTACGACCCTCTCCCTTCAGGGGAGAGGGCGACTCGCCCGGTTGGGCGAGCGGGGAGAGGGTAGCCCGCCCCCTTATGCCGCCTCCGAAACGCGATTGCGCCCGGCGCGTTTCGCCGCGTACAGCGCTTGGTCGGCACGTTGCAGCAGGGCCCGCGCATCGATGTCGCGATCTTCGAGCGTCGCCATGCCGATGCTGACCGTCACGCCGCCCGGACCATCGCCGATCCGGCCGATTCGCGTCTCGCCGACAACCCTGACCAACCCGGCGGCAAGCAGCCGCGCGATTTCATGGTCGGTATCGGGCATCACCACGACAATTTCGTCACCGCCATAGCGCGCGATCGTGTCGGTGACGCGCACGCTCGATTGCAACGCTTCGGCGACAGTGCGCAGGATACGGTCGCCGGCGGCATGGCCCCAGCGGTCGTTGAGCGGCTTCAAGGCATCGAGATCGATCATCAGCAGCGCCAGCGGCCCCCCCCCGGCGCGGGCGCTGTCGATCGCCGCCGGCAGTGTCGTGTCGAGATGGTGGCGATTATACAGGCCGGTCACCGGGTCGATCACCGCCATCCGCCACGCGGCACGCGTTTCCGCTGCCCGGGCGTTCGCCACCTGCCGGCGCCGCACCAATGCGGCAAGCCGCGCGCTGACTTCGTGCGTATCCATCGGCAGGCCGGCAACATCGGCGACGTGCAGTTCAAAGGCCTTGACCAGCGCCGCCGGATCGGCGCGCGGCACCAAGGCGAGCACCGCCAGTGGACGCGATTCGCCCGCGACGGAAATATCCATCATGCGATCGAGCGTATCGCGCCACGACGGCCCATCGGCCGCGGCGATCAGCACCGTCAATTCGCCGGCGGTTATCAGCGCCGTCGCTTCGGCGATCGTCAATATCTCGAGCGAGGTTCCCGGCGGAACCAGCAGGCGCACGGCTTCACCAAGATCGCTTGACCCGTCGCTCCCAACAAAACCGATCCTGACCGTCATGCCTGGTTCCCGGCGATCCCCATCTGGCGCGGCGTCGTGCCGCCTCGTTGCGCTAACGATATGAAAATTCACCGTAACGTGTTGCGCCGGCATCGCAACCCCGTCGCTGGCGCTTGGCAAGTCACCATCAAGCCTCCTAATGAGGAAAACCTCAATACGATCGGCTTATACCAGTGTTGCACGATAAAATCGTTAATGCCGCCGCCAATCCGACGATCATCGGCTTGCAGGCGCTCGCCCATGTCGCGGGTGATCCTGACCTTGGTCCGCGCTTCCTGGCGCTGTCGGGGCTCGATGCCGACGGGCTGCGCGCCGGCGCCGGTGACCCGGCGCTGCTGGCGGCGGTGATCGATTTCCTGCGCGCACGCGAATCGGATCTTGTCGCCTGCGCCGACGCCCTTGCGATAAAGCCCGAGGCGCTGGTTCGCGCCGGTTTCGCGCTTGCCCAGGGTGAGGCATGACACATCGCCCGCCCCGCCCGCTGATCGTTTCGGATTGCGATGGCGTCCTGCTCGAATTCGCCGATCCGTTCATCGCCTATCTCGATGCCGAACACGGCCTGACGCTCAAGCTGACGACGTTCGCGCTGGCCGGCAACATCCGCCATGCCGATGGCACCGTGGTCGAAGCCAAGGCGTTTCCGGCGCTGCTCGACGGGTTTTTCACCACGCACATGCCGACACAAGCGCCGATCGCCCACGCCGCCGCCTCGCTCGCCGCGCTGTCCCAATTTTGCGACATCGTCGTGCTCACCAACATCGCCGACCATCACGCCGTGGCACGCACCGCCGAACTGGCGCGGCTCGGCATGCCGTATCGCGTCATCGGCAACAAAGGCCCCAAGGGCGAACCGATAAGCCGCCTGATCGCCGAATTCCAGCCGTCGATGGCGGTGTTCATCGACGACCTGCCGCCGCACCACAGCTCGGCAAAGCTCATCGTCCCCGATGTCCACCGCCTGCACATGGTCGCCGAAGCGCCGCTGCGCAGCCTCATCCCCGACGCCGCCGACGCCGATGCCCGCATCGACGAGTGGCCCGATGCGCTCAGCCATATCCAAGCCCTGTTGAAAGCAACCACGTCATGACCAATCACACGCCCGAACAGCGGCTTGCCGCGCTGGGCATCGTGCTGCCGACCGCCGCCGCCCCTGCCGCCAATTACGTGCCCGCCGTGGCGATCGACGGCCTGCTCCACATCTCGGGCCAGATCCCGTTCGATGAAAGCGGCGGGCTGATCCGCGGCCGCCTCGGCGAGACGATGGACGTCGCCGCCGGCGCCGCCGCCGCCCGCCGCTGCGCCATCGGGCTGATCGCCCAGATGCACGCAGCGCTCGGCGAGCTGTCGCGCGTCCGCCGCGTCGTCAAGCTCGGTGTGTTCGTGTCATCGACGCCCGATTTCACCGATCAGCCCGAAGTCGGCAACGGCGCCTCCGACCTCATGGTCGCGGTCTTTGGAGATGCCGGCCGCCACGCCCGCTCGGCGGTCGGCGTCGCCGTGCTGCCGCGCGGCGTCGCCGTTGAAATCGACGCCATCATCGCCATAACGGATTGATGCCCGACCTCCGCGCCCGCGTCCTCAGCGCTGTAACGGATGTATCCGCCGCGGACTGGAACGCTTGCGCCGGGCCGGACAATCCCTTTGTCGCGCACGAATTCTTCGCCGCGCTCGAAGTATCGGGCAGCGCCTGCGCGCGCACCGGCTGGCAACCGGCGCATATTGTCGTCGACGATTCCGACGGCGTGCCCCAAGGCATCCTGCCGGCCTATCTCAAATCGCACAGCCAGGGCGAATATGTCTTCGATCACGGCTGGGGCGAGGCCTGGGAACGCGCCGGCGGGCATTATTACCCCAAGCTGCAATGCGCGGTGCCGTTCACGCCCGCCACCGGCCCGCGGCTGTTGCTGCGCGATCCCGCCGCCGCGCCGGCGCTGATCGCCGCCGCCGAAACACTGGTCCGGCAGAATGGTTTGTCGTCGGCCCACGCCACCTTCCTGACCCCAGAACAACAGGCGATATTCCAGGCGCAAGGCTGGCTGATGCGCGTCGGCGAACAATATCACTGGTCGAACGACGGCTATGGCGATTTCGGCGATTTTCTCGGCGCCCTGTCCTCGCGCAAGCGCAAGACCATCCGCAAGGAACGCGAGGGCGCGCTGGCCAGCGGCGTCGAGATCGTCCACCTGATCGGCGACGCCATCCTTGAAGCCCATTGGGACGCCTTCTGGCAGTTTTACCAGGACACCGGGCAGCGCAAATGGGGGCGGCCCTACCTGACGCGGGCGTTCTTTTCGCAACTCGGCGCGACGATGGGCGACCGCGTCCTGCTGATGCTGGCGCTGCGTGACGGCCGGCCGGTAGCGGGTGCGCTCAACTTCATCGGCAGCGACTGCCTTTACGGCCGCTATTGGGGCGCCAGCGAGGACATCCCCTTCCTGCATTTCGAGCTTTGCTATTACCAGGCGATCGAATGGGCCATCGCCCATGGCCTGTCGCGCGTCGAGGCCGGCGCGCAAGGCGCGCACAAGCTGGCGCGCGGTTATCGCCCGGTCGCCACGGTTTCGGCGCATTACATCCCCAACACGGGGTTTCGCGCCGCCGTCGCCGATTTCGTCGCGCGCGAAGGCGAGATGGTCGCCGCCGATATCGAGGCGCAGGATATGGCCACGCCCTTCAGGCGCGGGTAACGCCGTTCAGGCGCGGGTAATACTACTCGGATCAATCCTGACTCGGCAGCTAAATCTCCATTCAGGCGAACGGTGATGAACAACGAATTGACCTGGTTCCGCGACAATTATGCCGATAACATGGAACGAATGTTCGCGGCTGTCAGCGATCTTTATGCGGAATATTGGAACGATTTCTTTCACTTCGCGATCTTTGACAGCGATACCGAAGATTGGGATGCAGCCTTCGAGCGAACGCATCGGGGTTATGCCGACGCGCTGCGGATTACCCAGGCCGATAACGTCCTTGAACTCGCCTGCGGACGCGGCGGCTTCACGGACTTTTTAGCGGCGAATACCGAAGCAAACGTCCTTGGTATCGACATCTCGCGATCGCAGCTCTCCCATGCCGCGCGCTACAAGCGGCCAAACCTGCGCTTTCGCCATCACGACATCATGAAGGTCGACGAGCTTGACGAGCGGTTCGATGCCATCGTGTTCATGGACGCCGAATGCTATTTGCCCGACAAGCGCTTGGGCGTGGAGCGCATCGCCCGCGTCATGAACCCCGGCGCCCGGCTTTTGTTGATCGCCTGGTGCAAGCAGGATGGTCTTGGCAGCCTCCAGGAGGAGTTGGTGCTCCATCCCTTCATGCGCTATTGGGGCGTGCCTTCGCTTGAAACACCGCGCGGCTACCGCGATCACTTCCGGGGGGCCGGCCTGCGCCTGATCGAGGAACTCGACCTTAACGACAAGGTCAAGCGCAACTGGAACTTCGGCTATGAAAATGCCATCGCCGGCGTCCGCGAGGCCTCGCTCGCCAAGACTGCCAAGCTCGTGTGGAAAGGCCTGCCGCTCGGCGCCGACGGCATACGGCTGATCAAGGAGCAGTTCCACGCCGCGCTCTACATCAAGGCTGGCTTCGACGCCGGATTCCTCCGTTACACCTATTTTCTGGTCGAGAAGGAATAACGCGGCCTTGCATGCGATTGCAGCCGCAACGCTCCCGACACAGGCTGGTTCGCAACGCGCGCTTCCGCTCCCGCAACCCGGCGCGGGAAGTCAGACCGCCAGATTGTCGATCAGCCGCGTCGCCCCCATCACCGCCGCCGCCATCAACCGCGCGCCGGGTATCGCATCGTCCAGCGCGTGCAGCCGCTCGCCATCGACCAATTCGACATAATCGACCCGCGCGAACCCGGCCGCCTCCATATGCCCCCGCGCCTGCGCCAGCGCCAAGGCCACGGTGCCGCCGGCCACAAGGGCGTCGCGCGCCGCCACCAGCGCCTGCGGCAGCGCCAGCGCGCGAACGCGTTCGTCGGCGGTCAGATAAAAATTGCGCGACGATAGCGCCAACCCGTCGGTATCGCGGACGATGGCGCCGCCGATGATCTGCGTCCCCAGGTCAAGATCCTCCGCCATGCGCCGGATGATCGCCAGTTGCTGCCAGTCCTTTTCGCCGAACACCGCGACATCGGCGCGCGCCGCCGCCAACAGCTTTGACACCACCGTCGCGACGCCGTCGAAATGCCCCGGCCGCGCCGCGCCGCACAGCACATCGGGCAATTCCGTCACGCGCACAAAGGTCGCGAAACCCGTCGGGTACATCGTCTCGACGGTCGGCGCATACAGCAGCGTACACCCCGCCGCCGCCAGCTTGGCGGCATCGCCGGCCTCGTCACGCGGATAGCGGTCAAGATCCTCCAATGGCCCGAACTGCTTGGGATTGACGAAAATCGACGCCGCCACCTTGTCGGCGTGCTGCAAGCCGACACCGATCAGCGCCAGATGCCCGGCATGAAGCGCGCCCATCGTCGGCACGAAAGCGACGCGGTGGCCGGCGCGTTTCCACGCCTCCATCGCCGCCGTCAGCTCGCACGGCGTCCGCACGATGTGAAACTCTGCTGGCAAACCCACCTCCGCCAAATCAAGTCCATTGCGTCGACAACGTTGACACAGGCGCGCGGCGGTGTGCGAAACGGCAGGCGAAGGCAAGTTCTGGGGAAAATTCGGGGCCAGGTTCGGGGCCAGGTTCGGGGATTGAATGACAGATCAGACAAAATCGGCACACATCATCGTCCTCGGCAACGAGAAGGGCGGGTCGGGCAAATCGACCACCGCGGTTCATATCGGCGTGGCGCTCGCCCATGCCGGTTTCCGCGCGGCGATTCTCGATCTCGACAGCCGGCAACGCACCGTGACGCGCTATCTCGAAAACCGCGCGGCGTTCTGCGCCAAGCGTGACATCATGCTGCCCACCCCCGATGTCGCCGTCATCGCCGATGGTCCCGACGCCGCCGCCGAACTGGCGCTGCGCCTCGACCAGGCGGCGGGGATCGATTTCATCGTCATCGACACGCCGGGCCGCGATTCGGAACTCGCCCGCGCCGCGCTCGCCCGCGCCGATACCATCGTCACGCCGATAAACGATTCGTTCGTCGATCTCGACCTGATCGGGCAGGTCGATCCCGAAACCTTCGCGGTCAAGCGCCCGAGTTTCTATGCCGAACTGATCTGGGACGCCCGCCGCGCCCGCGCCAAGGCAACCGGCGAGCAGGTCGATTGGGTCGTGCTGCGCAATCGCCTGGCGACGCTGGAGGCGCGCAACCGCAAGCGCGTCGGCGCGGCGCTCGACGACCTCGCCAAGCGCGTCGGTTTCCGCGTCGTCGGCGGCCTGTCGGAACGCGTCATCTTCCGCGAATTCTTCCCGCGCGGGCTCACCCTTCTCGACCGCGCCGCACTCGAAGATTTCAGCCTCAGCCATGTCGGCGCCCGCGCCGAACTGCGCGCCCTGCTCGCCGCGCTCAACCTGCCGGGCTGGAACGCCGAAAAGCTGGCGGCATAGCCTTGGGCATCGCGCTCATCCTTGCCGCGGTGCTGGCGTGGTGGCTGCACAAGCGCGGCGAATTGCTGCCCAACCTGGCGCGGCTTGTCGGCACCGGCGCCGCCGCGCTGATCGCGCTGCGCATGATTGAGACCGGCAAGCCGCTGCTGGCGCTGCTCGCTGCCGGCGCCGGGTTTATCTGGTGGAAGACGCAAGGATCGAAATCGGCGCCGCCGACGGACGAGGCGCAGGCGCTGGCGCTGCTCGGGTTGCCGCGCGGCGCCGATGCCGATGCGATTCA
>JANNJH010000141.1:0-2207 GCA_031405775.1 Sphingomonadales bacterium
GTTGCGGTGCTCACCAACTCGCTGGCCTCGACCGATTCGCCGGCGGCACACGCCGGTTACGCCCGACACCGGGAAGCGCACCCATCGGTATCATACTGAAGTGGGTGGCTGGGCGGGGGTGCGGGCTGGCACCGCCTGTGCGGAGCTGAATCAAACTCTAGCGCAGGCAGCCGTCGATCCCGGCGTTGCGCACCACCCGCGCGCGGCGCTCGATCTTGCGGGCATAGCGCTTGACGTAACGCCCCGGTGCCGCGGCGTTGCGCTTGATCGGTTGCGGCAGGATGGCGGCGATCCGCGACGCCTGCGCCGGCGTCAGTTTCGCCGCGCTGACCTTGAAATAATGCTGCGCCGCGGCTTCGACGCCATAGATGCCCGAGCCCATCTCGGCGATGTTGAGATAGACTTCCATGATCCGCGGCTTGCCCCAGATCAATTCGATCAACACGGTGAACCAGGCTTCGAGGCCTTTGCGGACATACGACCGCCCCGGCCATAAAAAGGCGTTCTTCGCCGTCTGCTGCGAAATCGTCGAGCCGCCGCGCAGCTTGCCGCCGCCCTTGGCCTTGACCTTGGCATTGCGCGCCGCCGCCGCTTCCATGGCGACGAAATCGAAACCATTGTGGTCGCAAAAGCGCGCATCCTCGGCACCGATCGCGGCGCGCGGCACCGCCGGCGCGATCCGCGACAGGCCGACCCAATGACGCTCGACATGGCGCCCCGAAACCGCATCGCGCGCCATCAGCCAGGTCAACGGCACCGGCACGAAGCGATAAAGCACCACCCAAAGCACGCTCAACACGACAAACGCCACCACCGCCTTGGCGACAAAGCCGATGACGCGCTTAACGAGGCTGCGATTGCGGCGCGGTGCTGGCACGATGGTCCCCGGTTCTGGAACGCCACTTGCCGGCGTCGGGGCGCAAAGGTCAACTGCCGGGCGCCCGCCCCCGTGCCCCCGAGGGAATCAGATCACGCCAATTCCGGCACCAGCCGGCGCTCGATGGCCAGCGAATGCATCGCCTTGCTCAGCTTTTCGAACGCCCGCACCTCGATCTGGCGGACGCGTTCGCGGCTGATGCCGTACTGCTGCGAAAGTTGCTCGAGCGTTTCGGGATCGTCGACCAGCCGGCGCTGCGTCAGGATGTGTTTTTCGCGGTCATTGAGCGCGTCCATCGCCGCGGTCAGCAGTTCATGCCGCTGGTCGCGCTCCTGCTCGTCGGCGATCAACTCGTCCTGCAACGGCCCGGTATCGGCCAGCCAATCCTGCCACTCGCCCTCGCCTTCCTCACGCAAGGGCGCATTGAGCGACGTATCGCCGCCCATCGACATGCGGCGGTTCATCGAGATAACCTCGGCCTCGGTCACCCCCAGCGTCGTCGCGATCTTGGCGACATGGTGGTGGCGCATGTCGCCATCGTCCATGGCGTTCAACTTGCCCTTCAAGCGGCGCAGGTTGAAGAACAGCTTTTTCTGCGCCGCCGTCGTGCCGATCTTGACCAGGCTCCAGCTGCGCAGGATATATTCCTGGATCGAAGCGCGTATCCACCACATCGCATAGGTGGCGAGGCGGAAGCCTTTTTCGGCATCGAATTTCTTGACGCCCTGGATCAGCCCGATATTGCCTTCGGAAATCAGCTCGGCGACCGGCAGGCCATAGCCGCGATAGCCCATGGCGATCTTGGCGACCAGCCGCAGGTGCGACGTCACCAGCTTGGCGGCGGCTTCGGGGTCCTGATGCTCCTCCCAGCGCTTGGCGAGCATATATTCCTGCTCGGGCGCCAGCAGCGGGAACTTGCGGATTTCGGACAGATAGCGATTGAGACCATCTTCGCCGCCCAACGCCGGGATCGAGCTTCTGACTGCGGGAACGTTGGCCATGATGATTTCCTTACGTTTCGGCGCCTGAAAGACGACTGATCAACTCCGCTATATCGCTCGGCAACGCCGATTCGAAAGACAGTTTTTCTTGTGTGACCGGATGCACAAAGCCCAGCGTGGCGGCGTGCAGCGCCTGTCGTGCGAAACCGATATCCCTTATAACCGCCGAAAGCCGGCCCGGGGTCCGTCCATAGGTCGCATCGCCCAATAGCGCGTGGCCAATGGACGCCATGTGAACGCGTATCTGATGGGTGCGCCCGGTCTCCAGCAGGCATTCGACCTGCGCTGCATCGCGCAGCACGCGGATGGTGCGGTAATGCGTGATCGCG
>JANNJH010000142.1:0-6543 GCA_031405775.1 Sphingomonadales bacterium
CGCACACCGAGTTCAACGCCGAGGTCTATGTGCTGTCGAAGGATGAAGGTGGCCGTCACACGCCGTTCTTCGCCAACTACCGCCCGCAGTTCTACTTCCGCACCACCGACGTCACCGGCACCGTCGAGCTGCCTGAGGGCACCGAGATGGTCATGCCGGGCGACAACGTCCAGCTCAAGGTCAAGCTGATCGCTCCGATCGCCATGGATCCGGGCCTGCGTTTCGCAATTCGTGAAGGCGGCCGCACTGTTGGTGCCGGCGTGGTTGCGAACATCATCAAGTAAGGCTATAGGGCCGCTTCCCTTGGGGAGCGGCCCGATTCGTCGGACCTCCGGAATTAACGTTTTAGTGGTCGGTGCAGCCCGCTCCGTAAGTGGGCAGTGCCGGTTTTGAGCATTTGTTAGGTTGTCATGGAAACGCAGAACATCCGTATCCGCCTGAAGGCTTTCGACCATCGTGTCCTCGATATGGCCACGAGCGAGATCGCTGACACGGCAAAGCGGACCGGCGCTGCCATTCGTGGCCCGATCCCGCTTCCGACGCGTTTCGAGAAGTTCACCGTGAACCGCTCGCCGCACGTCGACAAAAAGAGCCGGGAACAGTTCGAGGTTCGCACCTACAAGCGCCTCCTCGATATCGTTGATCCCACGCCGCAGACGGTGGACGCGCTGATGAAGCTCGACCTCGCCGCCGGTGTCGATGTGGAAATCAAGCTCGGCAAGTAATCGCCCGGGCAAAATACGCGGTGCGAATTTTGCCAGGGTCACGCCCCAAGAAACCGGAATATTTTGGTTTTGTGGGCCTCTGATGGAAAGGAATTGGTCATGCGCACAGGCGTGATCGCGAAGAAGATGGGAATGACGCGGGTTTTCCGCGATGATGGCCGGCACGTCCCGGTCACCGTTCTCGCTCTCGAGAATAATCAGGTTATTTCGGTTCGCACCACGGACACCGACGGTTACGTCGCGGTCCAGCTCGGTGCCGGCACCAGGAAAGCCAAGAACACCAGCAAGCCGGAGCGCGGCCATTTCGGCAAGGCGCAGGTCGAGCCCAAAGCCAAGGTCGCCGAATTCCGCGTGTCGGAAGACGCGCTGCTCGAAACCGGCGCCACCATCTCTGCCGACCATTTTGTCGCCGGCCAGCTCGTCGACGTCACTGGCGTCACGCAGGGCAAGGGCTTCCAGGGCGGCATGAAGCGTTGGAACTTCGGCGGTCTGCGCGCCACCCACGGCGTCTCGGTGTCGCATCGCTCGCTCGGTTCAACGGGGCAGCGCCAGGATCCGGGCAAGGTCTTCAAGGGCAAGAAGATGGCCGGTCACATGGGTGACAAGCAGCGCACCCAGCAGAATCTCGAAATCGTTTCGACCGATGTCGAACGCGGCCTGCTTTTCGTCCACGGCTCGGTGCCGGGCTCGAAGGGCGGCTGGTTGCTCATCAAGGATGCCGTCAAGGTCGCGCGCCACGCCGATGCGCCTTACCCGGCTTCGTTGAAGAGCGCTGCAAACGATGCGGCTCCGGTGGAAGTGGCTGATGCCGCTGTCGTCGAGACCGCCACCGAAAATACGGAGGCCTGAGGCACATGAAGGTTCAGGTCAAAACCCTGGCCGCGGCTGACGCCGGCGAGATCGAACTGTCGGAAGCTGTTTTCGGCAAGGAACCGCGGCTCGACATTCTGCACCGCGTCGTCACCTGGCAGCTCGAAAAGCGTCGCGGCACCGCCCGCGGAGCCCGTGAGCGTTCGGACGTCCAGCGCACCGGCAAGAAGCTCGGCAACCAGAAGGGCGGCGGTACCGCCCGCCACGGCAACCGCGCCGCGCCGCAGTTCATCGGTGGCGGCAAGGCCCATGGTCCTCGCGTCCGTGACTTCAACCCCGGCCTCAACAAGAAGATCCGCACCCTCGGCCTCGCCACCGCGCTTTCGGTCAAGGCGTCGGAAGGCAAGCTGATCGTCCTCGAGGATTTCACGATCTCCGAAGCCAAGACCAAGTCGATGATCGCCATTCTGGCCGGCCTCGGCATCACGTCTGGCCTGTTCATCGACGCCACCGAGGTCAACCTCGGCTTCCGCCAGGCATCGGCGAACGTTCCGTACATCGACGTGCTCCCCGCCATGGGCGCCAACGTCTATGACATTCTCAACCACGACACGCTGGTCCTGACCCGCGCTGCCGTCATCGCACTGGAGGCCCGGGTCAATGGCTAAGGGCAGTAAGGATTCGGGCACCAGGCCGATCGACCTGAAGCACTACGATATCGTGGTGAAGCCGGTGATCACCGAAAAGTCGACGCTGGTCAGCGAATACAACCAGGTTGTGTTCAAGGTCGCCAATTCGGCTTCGAAGCCGGAAATCAAGGCAGCCGTCGAAGCGCTGTTCAGTGTCAAGGTGCTGAGCGTCAACACGCTCATCCAGAAGGGCAAGACCAAGCGTTGGAAGGGCAAGGAATACCGCCGCTCCGACGAAAAAAAGGCCATCGTTACGCTCGCCGACGGCGACCGCATCGATGTGACCACGGGGATCTGACGCCATGGCACTGAAAAGCTATAATCCGACCAGCCCGGGCCGTCGCGGCCTGATCCTGGTCGACCGTTCGGGGCTGTTCAAGGGCCGTCCCGTCAAGGCGCTGACCGAAGGTCTGCGCAAGTCGGGTGGCCGCAACAACATGGGCCACGCCACGGCGCGCGGCATCGCCGGCGGTCACAAGCAATTGTACCGCATGATCGATTTCAAGCGTCGCAGCTGGGACGTCATCGCCACGGTCGAGCGGCTCGAATATGATCCCAACCGTTCAGCCTTCATCGCGCTGGTGAAGTATCCCGACGGCACCCAGACCTACATCATCGCGCCGCAGCGTCTCGCTGTCGGTGACGTGGTGACGGCGGGCAAGAAGGTCGATGTCAAGCCGGGCAACGCCATGGAAATCGGCTCGATGCCGGTCGGCACCATTGTCCACAACGTCGAGCTCAAGCCCGGCAAGGGTGGCCAGTTGGCCCGCGCCGCCGGCACCTTCGTCCAGGTCGTCGGTCGCGATCGCGGCATGGTCATCATCCGCCTCAACTCGGGCGAGCAGCGTTATGTGCGTTCGGAATGCATGGCCACCGTCGGTGCCGTGTCGAACCCCGACAACAGCAACCAGAACCTTGGCAAGGCCGGTCGCAACCGCTGGCTCGGCCATCGCCCGCTGACCCGCGGCGTCGCCAAGAACCCGGTCGACCATCCGCACGGCGGTGGTGAAGGCCGCACCTCGGGCGGTCGCCATCCGGTGACGCCATGGGGCAAGCCGACCAAGGGCGCCAAGACGCGTTCGAACAAGTCGACCGACCGGATGATCATCCGGTCGCGTCACGCCAAGAAGAAGAGGTAAGGCCAGATGAGCCGTTCCGTCTGGAAGGGTCCCTTCGTGGACCTCAACGTCCTGAAGAAGGCCGAAGCCGCACAGGCTGGCGGCGGTGGCCGGGGTCCGATCAAGACCTGGTCGCGCCGTTCGACCATCCTGCCGCAGTTCGTCGGCCTGACCTTCAGCGTCTATAATGGCAAGAAGTTCATCCCGGTCTCGGTCAACGAGGACATGGTCGGCATGAAGCTCGGCGAGTTCTCGCCGACGCGCAACTTCCCCGGCCACGCCGCCGACAAGAAGGGCAAGCGCTGATGTCGAAGCCGAAATCCCCCCGCAAGGTCGGTGATCGCGAAGCTCTCGCCGTCGCCACTTCGATCCGTGGCTCGGCCTACAAGCTCAACCTGGTTGCCGGCCTCATCCGTGGCCGCAAGGTCGGTGAAGCGCTCAACATCCTGACCTTCTCGAAGAAGGCGATGGCGGTTGACGTGCGCAAGGTGCTGGCCTCGGCCGTCGCCAACGCCGAAAACAACCACAACCTCGATGTCGACGCGCTTGTCGTCAAGGAAGCCAGCGTCGGCAAGGCGCTGGTGATGAAGCGCTTCACGCCGCGGGCCCGTGGCCGTGCGGCGCGCATCGAAAAGCCGTTCAGCCGTCTGCGTGTCGTCGTCCGCGAACTCGGTGACGATGCTGGGAGTGATGCATAATGGGTCATAAAACCTCCCCGATCGGTCTGCGCCTGCAGATCAACCGCACCTGGGACAGCCGCTGGTTCGCCGCGGGTGACGATTATGGTCGCTTGCTTCTCGAAGATCTTCGCATCCGCGAATTCATCGTCAAGAACCACGCCCAGGCCGCCATCTCCAAGGTGGTGATCGAGCGTCCGGCCAAGCTGTGCCGGGTTTCGATCTATGCCGCCCGTCCCGGTGTCATCATCGGCAAAAAGGGTGCGGACATCGAAAAGCTGCGCAAGCAGATCGCCACGATGACGCGCAGCGACGTGTCGCTGAACATCGTCGAGATCCGCAAGCCGGAAGTCGATTCCAAGCTTGTCGCCCAGGGTGTCGCTGATCAACTCGAACGTCGTATCGCCTTCCGCCGCGCCATGAAGCGTGCGGTGCAGTCGGCGCTGCGTCTTGGCGCCGAAGGCATCAAGATCACCTGCTCGGGCCGTCTTGGCGGCGCGGAAATCGCGCGCACCGAATGGTATCGTGAAGGTCGTGTGCCATTGCACACGCTGCGCGGTAACGTCGATTACGCCGAAGCGCAGGCGCACACCGCCTATGGCGTTTGCGGAATCAAGGTTTGGATCTTCAAGGGCGAAATCCTTGGGCATGACCCGATGGCGCAGGACCGTCTGATGATGGAATCGCAGACCTCCGGCGTCCGCCCGGCTCGCTGAGGAACAGGTAAATGTTGCAACCAAAACGTTCCAAGTTCCGCAAGCAGTTCAAGGGCCGCATCCATGGCGACGCCAAGGGTGGCACTGCGCTGAACTTCGGCGCCTTCGGCCTCAAGGCCATGGAACCCGAACGGATCACCGCCCGCCAGATCGAAGCGGCTCGCCGTGCCATCTCGCGTCACATCAAGCGCGCCGGCCGGTTGTGGATCCGCATCTTCCCCGACGTGCCGGTCACCTCGAAGCCGGCCGAAGTCCGCATGGGCAAGGGCAAGGGCAACCCGGAATTCTGGGTGGCTCGCGTCAAGCCCGGCCGGATCATGTTCGAGCTTGATGGCGTGCCGCACGATGTCGCCGTTGGCGCCTTCGAGCGCGCGGCAGCCAAGCTGCCGATCAAGGTCAAGGTTGTGGTTCGCCTCGGCGAAGCCACCGCGGCGCAGGACTGAGTATCATGGCACAGACGAAACATTCCGACCTCAAGGTCCAGACCGACGATCAGTTGGCAACCGTTCTTCAGGAAATGAAGCGCGAGCAGTTCAACCTGCGTTTCCAGGCCGCCACCGGCCAGCTGGAAAAGCCGGGTCGTATCCGTGAGGTGCGCCGCACCATCGCGCGCATCAAGACGCTGCAGGCCGGCCGCAAGCCCGCCGACCAGCAGCAGGGAGCCTGAGTTATGCCGAAACGCGTCCTGCAGGGCACCGTCGTGTCCGACAAGGCCGACAAGACCGTGGTCGTGCTGATCGAGCGCAAGGTTGCGCATCCGGTCTATGGCAAGATCATTCGTCGGTCGAAAAAGTATCACGCCCATGACGAGGGCAATGTCATCAAGGCTGGGGACCAGGTCCGCATCGAAGAATGCGCGCCGATTTCCAAGCAGAAGACATGGAAAGTTCTGGAGAAGGTCGGCTGATGTTGGCTACTCGCAATTTTGAAGAAGGATCGAACACATGATCCAGATGCAGACGAACCTCGATGTGGCGGACAACAGCGGCGCCAAGCGGGTGATGTGCATCAAGGTGCTGGGCGGATCGAAGCGTCGTTTCGCCGGCGTCGGCGATGTCATTGTCGTTTCGATCAAGGAAGCCGCACCCAAGGGCAAGGTCAAGAAGGGTGACGTGCATCGCGCCGTCGTCGTTCGCACCGCCAAGGACATCCGGCGCGCCGATGGCTCGGTCATCCGTTTCGACGGCAATGCCGCCGTGCTGATCAACAAGAATGAGGAGCCGATCGGCACCCGCATTTTTGGGCCGGTGGTGCGCGAATTGCGCGCGTCCGGACACATGAAGATCATCAGCCTTGCGCCGGAGGTGCTGTAATGAGCGCCGCCAAGATCAAGAAGGGCGACAAGGTCGTCATCCTGTCCGGCAAGGACAAGGGCAAGCATGGTGAAGTCACCAAGGCCATGCCCAAGGAAGGCAAAATTATCGTCGGCGGCATCAACATGATGACCCGCCACAAGAAACCCTCGCAGCAGAGCCCGCAAGGTGGCCTGGAGCGCATCGAAGCGCCCATGCACATCTCCAAGGTGGCGATCGAGGACCCGAAGACCGGCAAGCCGACTCGCGTTGGCTTCAAGGTCCTGGAAGATGGTCGCAAGGTGCGTTTCGCCAAGCGGTCGGGAGAATTGATCGATGGCTGATGCAGCAAATCTGACCCGGATGCAGCAACTGTACGTGGACAAGGTCCGCGCCCAGATGATCGAGCAGTTCGGCTACAAGAACCTGATGCAGGTGCCGCGGATCGATAAGATCGTCCTCAACATGGGCGTCGGCGAGGCCACGCAGGACAAGAAGAAGGTCGACAAGGCCGCC
>JANNJH010000143.1:0-6768 GCA_031405775.1 Sphingomonadales bacterium
GCGAGCGGGCCGGTGCTCAAGGCCGCCGCGACCGACGGCCACCGCTTGGCGCGGGTCACCGTGGCGCAGCCCGAAGGGGCGGCGGGGATGCCCGACGTCATCGTGCCGCGCAAATGCGTCGCCGAGGTCAGGAAGCTGCTCGACGAATATGCCGATGACGCGATGATCGAAATCTCGCTGTCGACCTCGAAGATCCGTTTCCGCTTCTCGCCCGAAGCGACGCTGACCTCCAAGCTGATCGACGGAACCTTCCCCGATTACAGCCGCGTCATCCCGACCGCCAATGATCGCATCCTCAAGATCGACACACGCAGCCTGTCCGAAGGCGTCGACCGCGTCGCCGCGATCGCGACGACGGAGAAAACCCGCGCCGTCAAGCTGGCGCTCGGTCGCGACAAGGTGACGCTGTCGGTAACCAGCCCCGAAAACGGCACCGCCGCCGAGGAAGTGCCGGCGGATTATAATTCGCCGGAATTCGAGGTCGGCTTCAACTATCGCTACCTGCTCGACATCCTCGGCCAGGTCGGCAGCGACCAGGTCGATGTCCATCTCGCCGATGCGGCGGCGCCGACGCTGATCCGCGAAAGCGATGATTCGCGGGCGCTGTACGTGCTGATGCCGATGCGGGTGTAGAGGGAGCCCGCCCTCATATTCTGGCGCACGACGCAATCAGGTCGGGTGCGCCCGTGATTGCCGCCGCGCTTCAGCGGTCATGGCGGGTCAGCACGGTTTCGGCGAGATGCTCGGCGATGAACCAGACCTGCGATTCATTGGTGCGGATGATATTGCTGACAAGAACGTCGTTGGTCGCCGTGTCGCCGTCCGCAGCGGCCTCGTCGGCGCCGGCGCGGCTGGCCCTGAGGATGATTTCATGGGCTCCGAGCAGCCGTGACAATTGCGTCGGCACGTCTTCGCGGCCCTTGGGCGGGCGCGGAATCGTCGACATTTCGGCGACATCCGCCGCCATGGCGATACTGAGCCCGCCGAGCATCATGATGCGTTCGGCAACAAGGTCGACCAACGCCGCCTGTTCCTCATAATGCTTGTCGAGCAGCAGATGCAGCGCGTAAAAGGTTGCGCCCGCGATCTGCCAGTGATGCTTTTTATAAAGATCGCGGATCGTCATGGTTTCGGCGAGAATCTGGTTGAGCGTCGTGACGCTCTGCTTGCGGGCTTTGGCTGCGAGCGCGATCGGCAGATCCTTGAGCGTGCCAAAGGCCTGGATTTCGCGATAATCGACGTGGAACTGTGGTTGGGCGGTATCGGAACCTTGGGCAGCGGTCTTTGCGGCGGGAGCGGAGTTCATGGCCATGGGCACCTTTTGCAGGAAGGGGGGTCGAGGTGAAAACGCCTCAACCGCGATCGCGTTCCGACATTATGATGGCAGCGACGGTGGCGGCGGGCAGAATGCGACGGGTTGAAGGCGGCAAGTTGACGCAAGACGAGCCCGCGGCCAGCGCGGCGGCGGTGACAAACGCCAGCGCGGCGGCGATGATGACAAATGCCAGCGCCGATGCCATATCGGGCGCTGTGACGATTATTTCCCCCTGCATCAACACCTGCCGTATCGACCAGCGTTCGGGCTGGTGCGAGGGCTGCCGGCGCACTGTCGACGAGATCGCCCGCTGGCCGCTGGCGAGCGCGGTCGAACAGGCGGCGATCCTTGCCGAACTGCCGGGGCGGATCAGCCCACGCAAGCGGCTGGGTGTGCGCTGGTGATCCTCTCGGTCCTCGACCAGACGCCGATCGCTGTGGGAACATCGCCGGCGGCGGCGCTGGCCAACACCATCGATCTGGCGAAGCATTGCGAGGCGCTGGGCTATCATCGCTATTGGCTCGCCGAACATCACGCCTCGCCGGCGCTGGCCGGCAGCGCGCCCGAAATCCTCATCGGCGCCGTTGCCGCGGCAACAAGCCGTATGCGCATCGGATCGGGCGGCGTCATGCTGCCGCATTATTCGCCCTTGAAGGTCGCCGAGACCTTCAGCCTGCTCGCCGGGCTTTACCCCGGCCGCATCGACCTCGGGCTGGGCCGGGCGCCGGGCAGCGACCAGCGCACCGCCGTCGCGCTGCAACGTGACCGGCGCCAGCAGGCGCCGAACGACTTCCCCAACCAGCTGGCGGAATTGATCGGCTATCTCGAGGATAGCCTGCCGGCGGATCACCCGTTCGCGGCCTATGCGCAAACGCTGCCGGGGCTGCCGCACGCCCCCGAGCCCTGGGTACTGGGAACATCGCCCGACAGCGCGATGTTCGCCGGCGACCTCGGGCTGCCCTATTGCTTCGCCGATTTCATCAATGCGCGAGGCGCCGCCATCGCCGATGATTACCGGCGGCGGTTCGTGCCGCGGCATCCCGGCGACAAGCCCTTTGTGACGGTGGCGGTGTGGACGGTGGCGGCGGATACCGACGCCGAGGCCGAGCGGCTGGCGGCACCGGCGCGGATGCTGTTCGCGCATCTGGTGACCGGGCGATCGATCGCGGTGCCCGATCCCGAAACGGCGCTGGCGTGGCTCGCCCAGAACAAGCCGCGGGCGCGCGACCGCGAAAATGATCCGCGGGCGCGCGACCGCGCCGGGCCAGACCAGTCGCAGCCGCGCTCCGGACGCCGGGTGGTGGCGGGTTCGCCGGAAACCGTGCGCGCGGGGCTGATCGCCGCGGCCGCCGAATATGGCGCCGACGAGGTGATGCTGGTCAACATCCTCCACGATCACCAGGCACGGCGCCACAGCTATGCGCTGGCCATGCAGGCGATGACGGGGTTGGCGGCAGCGGCCTGATATCGGGGCTTGACACGGTGCCGTGGCATTGGTTGTAAGACCTTTGATAACATCCGCGAGGACAAGTGCCCAAACCCAAACGCATTCTCGCCATCGCCTCGGGGGGCGGCCATTTCGTCCAGCTCCTGCGCTTGCGGGCGGCGTGGGACGGGCATGATGTCACCTATGCGACCGTCCATGCGGCGTCGGCGGTCGATGTCGCGCCGGCGCCGCTGCTGACCTTTCGCGATGCCAGCCGCGCCGATTGGTGGCGCCTGCCGCTGATCGTCTGGGACGTGACGCTGATCCTGATCAAGGTACGACCGCAGGTGATCGTCACCACCGGCGCGCTGCCGCCGCTGCTGGCGCTGGCGCTGGCCAGGCCCTTCGGCGTGCGGACGCTGTGGGTCGACAGCATCGCCAATTCCGAAATCCTGTCGGGGTCGGGGCGCCACGCCGGCAAGGTGGCGGGCACCGCGGTGACGCAATGGCCGCAACTGGCGCAAGGCGATGTCGAACATTGGGGCAGCGTGTTGTGAACGCCGGTTCCGGCGGCATATTTGTTTCGGTCGGTTCGATGATGCCGTTCGACCGGCTGGTGCGGACGATGGACGAATGGGCGGCGGCGCACCCCGACGTTGCGGTCGAGATCCAGATCGGGCGCGGCAAATATGAACCGCGCCACGCCAAATTCGTGCGGCTGATGCCGGTGGCCGAATATCGCCGGCGGGTGGCGGCGGCGCGTTTGTTCGTGGCGCACGCCGGGATGGGGTCGATCATCGCTGCGATCGAGGCCGGCAAGCCGCTGTTGATGCTGCCGCGCCTCCAGGCCCAGGGCGAGCATAATACCGATCACCAGCTGGCAACCGCGACGAGCATCGGGGCGCGGCCGGGGCTGCATGTCGCGACCGATGCCGCGGACTTGCAGGTCCGCGCCTCGGCGCTGCTCGCCGACAGAGGCGCACCACCGGCGCCGATCTCGCGGCTGGCGGAAAGCCGCTTTACCGATCGCATCCGGGCCTTCATCGAGGCGCCATGACCTTGATTCATATCGATCCGACCGGCACACCCCAAATGTATCGAGCGAACAGCTTCGCTTCCCGATGAGGTCAACTTTCATGCGTGTTTTCTTTCGCCGCGCGGTCGCTGTCCTGTCGTTGATGTCAGCAAGCGTGGCGTTGGCTGGGCCGTTCGCTCTCGTCGGCGACCAGCAACTGCGCCAGGATGTCGAACTCCTCAAGGCTGCGGGCCTGATCCGCGGTCCTGTCGACAGTTGGCCGCTGCCTTGGATGCAGATCGACGCCGGCCTCAACGCGGCGCGCGATGGGCGGACTGTCGACCCCTATTTGAAGGCTGCGGTTGATCGACTCGATCGACTGAGCACGCTTGCGGCGCAGGGGACCGTTGTCGAAGCCCGCATCGGCGGGACCAACAACGTCTCGATGGCGCGCGATTTCGGCAGTCTGGCGCGGGCAGAGTTCGATTCGGCCGCGAGCGTCGAGTTTGCCTCCAATAGCCTCAGCGTCGCCGTCGGCGTCGGTTTCCGCAGCGGCCAGATCGGCAAAGCCTATAATTTCGAACCATCGCAAATCGCCCTGAGGTTGGGCAACTGGGCGTTATATGGCGGCTTTACCGAAGAATGGTTCGGCCCGGGCCATGACGGCGCGCTGCTGTTTTCCAACAGCACGCGACCCTTTCCCAAGATCGGCATCAAGCGGCTGATGCCCGATCCCATCGACCTGCCGGTGCTGCGCTGGCTTGGCCCGCTCCGCCTCGACCTGTTCGTCGGGCTGCTCGACGAGGAGCGGGATTTTCGCAATACCGTGGTCGTCGGCACAAGGCTCAGCTTTGAACCGAGCCAAGGCTGGGAAATTGGCCTCAATCGCGCCCAGCAACTCTGCGGCCAGGGTCGGCCCTGCGGTTTCAAGCAGATTAAAAACTCCTTCATCGGCGTGGGCAATGCCGATAATCCCACCGCTGGTGATGTGAACGCATTTCTGGCGCAGCCCGGGAATCAGATTGCCGGCTTCGATATCAGCTATACGCGGCGCTTCGGGCAAGTCGCCGCAAAACTTTATCTCGAAGCCGAAGCCGAGGATTTCGACAATATCATCCTCGAACAATACGCCCGACTGATCGGCGCGACCCTTTCGGGTCCATGGGGCCGCAAGGGCGCTGGCTGGACTGCGACGCTCGAATATGCCGACACCCTCGCCGCTTCCTTTTTCAATGGCACACCGCTCGAAAAATTGACGGGAGGCGAAACACTATATCCGGGATCGATGTACAACAACTCGCTTTATACCAGCGGCTTTACCTATAACGCGCTGCCCATAGGGTATTGGGCGGATGGAGATTCGCGCAGCCTGTCGCTGTCCGCCGCGGTGACCGATACGCAAAATCGCAGGTGGTATGCATCGGCACGTGCCGTCGACTTGAACATCGCCAATATCGGCAGCCCGCCTTTGGTATATTTTGTCGGCGGCGTCGCCCGCCCGGTCAGCAATCGCGTCTCCGCCAACGCCGAGAAACTGGCAATTCTAACCATAGGCACGCAGTTGCCGACGCGTTTCGGCGATATCCGCGTCGAGGGCCGATACCAGACCGACTCGCCCAACACCCCGGGATATCGCGACGGCCGAGCGGCGATAGAGGTTCAGCTGCGACAAAGATTCTGAAAATCTTTTTGCACTGATCGACGGGAGAGCCTGCTTGAGCGAAGCTTCCGCCTGATTTTCCTCGGCGCTGGCAGTGTCCGGCCGATGAGTGGGTGGACGGATGAACCGACCGAGGTTTGCCGGAGAGCAGTTTTGTCGGGATTTTACGCGAGGATGAGGCTGGAGCGGCGACGATTTGGGCATCAAACACCGGCCCGCTCCAACGGCTTGCGACAATGCAATCCAGCGACTATCCTGCGATTTCTGTTACGTTGCCAGTGAGAATTTCTTGACGCAGTTTGATCCGCAGCTAACTGCGCCCGGTAGAATCGAAGCAGCCCCGTCACGCTCCGAACCGTTGACGGCGCTCGCTGCATTCAATGCCATCTGGTCGCAACGCTGGTTGGTGACGGTGTTTGTCGCCGCGGCGCTCATCGTTGGCATCGTATATCTGAATTTCGCAACCTATCGCTATACCGTTGCCCTGCGGGTCGCGCCGGTCGCGGCAAGCAACAACGGCTTGCTCGGCAAACTCGGCGGCCTTGCCTCGGTCGCTGGACTCAGCTTGCCTACCGACAAGGGCGTATCGTCTTTCGACCTGTACATCGAATCGATTCAATCGCCTGATACGGCGGCGGATTTGGCACGCGACCCCGAACTGATGCGCGTGGTGTTCAGCGATCAGTGGGATCCGCGCCTGCGCCGTTGGCATGAACCGACGGGATTAACTTATCATGCAATCAGATGGCTGAAAGGCGCGCTTGGTCTGCCGGTTCGACCTTGGCGCCAGCCGGGCGGAGCGGAGCTTGCAAACTTCCTGGAACGCGAGGTCGTGTTCGTACGCGACGCCAAGAAATCGATCGCCACGATCCAGTTGTCGCATCAAAATCCACAGTTTTCTGCACGACTTCTGAACAGCATCCACCGTTCGATCGATGCTTCCTTGCGTAGCCGTGCCGCTGATCGCTCCCAGGAATATATCGCTTATCTCACCCGCAAGCTTCCACTCGTACAACTCAACGAGCACCGCGAGGCGCTGGCACGCGCGCTTGGTGAAGAAGAACGGTCGATGATGATGGCAAGCGCCAGAAGCGCCTACGCCGCCGAGCCGTTCGGAGCCGTTTCCGTGTCGCTCAATCCGACCCAGCCCAAGGTCGGTGTCGTGCTCGGGTTGGCGTTTGTCATCGGCTTCCTCGTCGGCGCCGTGGTTTCGATCCTGAGAGTTCGTTCCCGCCGCCCCCTCCCATCCTTCTAGAGCAGGATGAGCTTGGGCGAAATCGCCGTAAAAGCGCCTCCGGCGGAATCGTCGTAAAAGCGCCTCCGGCGGAATCGTCGTACAAGCGCCTCCGGCG
>JANNJH010000144.1:0-4008 GCA_031405775.1 Sphingomonadales bacterium
GCCAGCGCGGCTTCGATGTCAGCGGCCGGCACCTCGAGCCCGGTCAGCCGCATCACGGCCTCCCCGGTCAATTCGGTGGTCGTCGCCGCCAGCTTGGCGCGCGCTGCGTCACGCGACACCGAAAGCCGGGTCGCGGCCTCGGCGCCTTGGCCGTCGAGAACCGCGCCCAATTCCTTCATGCGCGCTTCGACCCGCTTCGACGCATCGGCGTGGGACGCAGCGACCTGGGCCTGCGCGGCCTCACGCGCCGCGGCCATGCCTTCGTCGTAACGGCTGCGAATGGCATCCGCCTCGGCCTTGGCGGTTTCGGCCGCATCCAGATCGCCTGCCACCCGGCCTTCGCGTTCGTCGATGATCCGACCGACCTTGGGCAAGGTCGGGCGCACCACGGCGAAGTAGAGCACCGCGAAAATCACGGCGAGCCACACCAGCTGGGGCAGGAAGTTGGCAGTGTCGAACTGAGGCACGTCGGTGACTTAACCGAAGGCGAGCGCGAGCGCGACAACGGCGGCGATGAGGCCGAGCGCTTCGGTCACGGCGAAGCCGAAGATCAGGCGGGCGCCGAGCTTGTCGGCAGCAGCCGGATTGCGCAGCGCGCCCTGCAGGAACATCCCGAAGATGAGGCCGACGCCGATGGCGGCAAAGCCCGCGCCCATGGCAGCAAGACCGGCACCGATCAGCTTGGCAGATGCAACGTCCATTATAATTCCCTTTTTTATTAATCAGTTATGAGTGGTTGTTGAAGTTAGTGAAGATAGATTTTGGTGGGCGAACCTCAGTGGAGGTAGATTTTGGTGGGCGAACCTCAGTGGAGGTTCACGGCGTCGTTGAGATAGATCGAAGCCAGCAAGGCGAAGACATAGGCCTGGACCACCGCGATCAGCAGTTCGAGCGCCGTCAACGCCACATTGACCGTCAGCGGGATGAGCCCGAACACATAGGGCACCGCCTCGAACGAGCCGAGCGCCACGACGAAGCCGCCGAAGACCTTCAACAGCACATGGCCGGCGGTCATGTTGGCGAACAACCGGATGGCGAGGGTGAAGGGACGCGACAGGAACGACAGGAACTCGATCGCCGCGACCAGCGGCAGCACGAAAAGCGGTGTGCCCGCGGGCAGGAACAGCGTGAAGAAATGCAGGCCGTGCCGGGCAAAGCCGACGACCACAACCAGCACGAAGACGATCGCGGCGAGCCCGAAGGTCACGGCGATATGGCTGGTCGGTGTGAAGGCGCCGACGAACGGGATAAGCCCGAGCAAATTGCAGGCGAGCACGAAGATGAACAGCGCAAAGATCAGCGGGGCGTAGCGCAGCCCTTCCTTGCCAACATTCTCACGCAACATGTCGCGGATGAAACCATAAAGATATTCGACAGCGGCCTGGGCGCGACCGGGAACCAGCTGCGGCCGAGCGGTGCCGATATAGAGGAAAGCGGCGACAACAAGCATCGCGACCAGCATCGACAGCGACGAATTGGTGAAGGACAGGTCCTTGCCGGCGACGTCCAGGGGGACGATCCGCTCGATCGTGAACTGTTCCATCGGATTGGCCATGGCGCGTCTATTTCCCGTCGAACTTCTTTTGCTGACGCAGCACCGAGCGCAGGCCCGTCGCAAACCCCAGCAACAAAAACACAATCATCACCCAAGGGCCGGTGCCGGCCCAACGGTCAATGAACCAGCCAAGCAAGCCCCCGACCAGCATCGCGCCGACGAATTCGACCGCGATCGACCAGCCCTGGCTTTCCTCGCGTTTCGAACCGTCGCGCTTCGACGCTTCGGCTTCGCGCGCCGCAGCAATGCGGCGCGCAAGCGCATCGTCATCGTTCCGGTTGGTGACCAAGCGGGAGAACCCCTGAAAAAGCAAAATATCGGCCAAAGCGGGCGAACCACAAGGCCAATGGCCCCTGACAGCAAAGCCGTCAAAGCTTGGCGCGGGCTCTATCCATGGGGGGCGGCGCTGTCAACCATGGTGCAGCGCGGCAATGCATTGCGCTGGGCCGCACGGCGCGGCGCAATGCAATCATGGCCCCGGCGACGCATCGCCGGGGCCATTTCGATCAGTGCGGTCGCTGCTGGCACTCGTCGTCGCGCTGTTGCTTCAGCGCCGCCTGATTGCCCGGCCCGCATGGTTGTCCAGCCTGTCTGGTTTTAACGCGGGCCTCGACCCCACCGGCCCGGTCGATCGCCGCGACCCAATCGCCGCTGGTCAGGGCTGAGCCGCGCCCGGTTTTCCCAATATCCGCGATGCTGGTGCGACCAGTTCCGGCGATGCCCACGGCGATCGTAAATAAAGCCGCCGGTGCCTGGATAATAATAATCGCCATACCAGCCGAAATTGCTGCCGACATAGCCATAGGGCACCGAGCGATAGCCATAGGGGTCGCCGTAATAACGATCATAATCGACGTTATAACCACCGGCATAACCGATGCTGGCGCCGCCATAACCGTAACCATCGACGCAAGCAGCAAGCCCGAGCGTTGCCGCCAAAATCAATCCGGCGCGAAACATTTTGCTCTGTGACATGGCTTTTCTCCTGCTTGACGGTTCGTAAACGTCCGGCAGGCCGAAAGGCTCCCATCGATCGTTTAGTTGCCCTACGCCACCGCCAGCAAGCGCCCGGCGGCCTGGAGATCGACCGAAACCAGTTGCGAAACCCCCGGCTCGCCCATCGTCACGCCATATAATCGGTGCATCCGGCTCATCGTCACGGCGTTGTGGGTGACGATCAGGAAGCGCGTCGCCGTGTCGCTCGCCATCCGGTCGAGCAAGTCGCAAAACCGTTCGACATTGGCGTCATCCAACGGCGCATCGACTTCATCGAGGACGCAGATCGGCGCCGGATTGGCGAGGAACAGCGCGAAGATCAGCGCCGTCGCCGTCAACGCCTGTTCGCCGCCTGACAACAGCGTCAGCGATTGCAGCTTCTTGCCCGGCGGCTGCGCCATGATCTCGAGCCCGGCCTCCAGCGGATCATCCGATTCGATCAATTCGAGCCGCGCCTCGCCGCCGCCGAACAGATCGCTGAACAGCGTGCGGAAGTGCGCGTCGACGGCAATGAAGGCCGCCGCCAGCCGCGCCCGGCCTTCGCGGTTGAGGCTGCCGATCGAGCCGCGCAGCCGGGCGATCGCGGTATCAAGCTCGGCCTTCTCGCTGTCGGTCAGCCGCGCCTGCGCCTCCAGCGCCGCCAGTTCGATATCGGCGCGCAGGTTGACCGGCCCCAGCCGCTCGCGCTCGTCGGTCAGCGCTTCGAAAATTTCGGCGAGCGCCGCCGCATCGCCGGCTTCATGGCTGAAGCCGAAGCGCCCCGGCAACACCGGCGGCGGGCAACCGAAGCGCTCCCCCGACAATCGCTCGACATCGGCGCGGGCGCCATCCTGGTGCTCGGCCTCGGCGCGCGCCGTCGCCCGCGCCTCACGCGCTGCCGCCACCGCCTCATCGGCGGCGCGGGCCGTCGCCGCTGTCGCCGCAAGCCCGGCCTCGGCGCTGGCCAGCGCGTCCGCCGCCGCCGCCCGCGCGGTTTCCGCCGTCGCGGTGCGCGTCGCGATTGCGGCGATATCGCGAGCAATCTCCGCATCGCGCGCCGCCAACGCGGCCTGTTCGGCGCGCGCCACATCGGCGCGAGACGACAGTTCGGCCTGTTGCCCGGCGCTGGCCTCGCGCCGCCGTTGCCACCCGCTGCGCTCAGCGGTGATCGCCTCATTCCGGCGCTTGGCGGCATCGATTTCGCGGCGCTGCGCATCGGCGGCGGCGCGGGCAGCCGACACCGCCGCGCGCGCCGCTTCGGCCCGCGCCCGCGCCGCCGCCAAGTCGGTCGCCAGCGCCGCCAGCGCGTCATTGGCGGGCACCGCCGCGCGCGCCGCATCGGCCTCGGTGACCAGCCGCGCGCGTTCGGCATCGCTGCGTTCGATCGCCGATTGCAGGCTGGCTGCCTCGCCGGCGCGCCGGCTCGCCGCGGTTTCGGCGGCGGCAAAGCGCCCCCGCGCCTCGGCAAGCCCCCGCGC
>JANNJH010000145.1:0-2786 GCA_031405775.1 Sphingomonadales bacterium
CATGTTTTACCAAATCACTTTAGAGATGGTCGATATGAAAACAAATCAAAAAAGATGGATTTCTCAAAAAGAGATCAAGAAAATTGTTAAGCGCCCTAGCGTGAAAATGTAAACCACGTGCGATATCTTTTTTTTGTTTTACTTTTATTAAGTGTAACCTCCTGCGCCGCTGCAACAAAAAACATTCAACCCCAAATCAATAGTTTGGTCGCTGCCAATCGTTTAGAGCGGGCCTATGCCCTTTTAGGGGATGATCCCTCGGTGTATGGTCGCCATAATCATTTACTTTTCTGGTTAGACAAAGGCCTGGTAGCGCATTTGAGTAAAAATATTGAGGGCAGCATCGCTGCCTTTGATCATCGGGCGTTAGTATGGGTGGCGGCATTGGGGGATCGATGTCGCTGCCCGCTGACCGGCAATGCCGAGCGGAACGCCCGGCTGCCCTTGCGCGGCTTGGGGTGACGCATCACATCGTTTATCGTTTCGAAGTCTGAAAGGTTCGCCACATCGTGCGTATTGCCCGCAGCCTCATTCCCGCCGCCCTCATCCTGGGCGGCGCCGCCACGATCCTGATGCCCGCCAGCGCCCAGGTCGCACCGGCGCCGGCATCCGCCGTCATGCCGCCGGCGCAGAACGCCGCGCCGCCAGCGGTGCCGATTTCGCCGCCGGGCGGCGCGCCGCGCAGCTTCGCCGATCTTACGGCGCGGCTCGCCCCGGCGGTGGTCAACGTCTCGACAACGCAAAAGGTCGAAGTCGGCAAGCTGCGCGGCGTCCAGCCGGGCTCGCCGCTCGAAGAATTGTTCCGCCGCTTCCAGGAGCAGCAGGGCGAGCAGGGCGAGCCGGTAACGCGTGAGGCGACGTCGCTCGGCTCGGGGTTCATCATCGATCCGACCGGCTATGTTGTCACCAACAACCATGTGATTTCGGCGGCCGAAGGCAAGGACGCGGTCGACACCATCACCGTCATCCTGTCCGATCGCCGCGAATACAAGGCCAGGATCATCGGCCGTGACGCGCTGACCGACCTGGCGCTGCTCAAGATCGAAGCCGCCGGCCTGCCCTATGTGAAGTTCGGCAACAGCCAGAACGTGCGCGTCGGTGACTGGGCGATCGCCATCGGCAACCCCTTTGGTCTTGGCGGCACCGTCACCGCCGGCATCATCTCGGCGCTCCACCGCAACATCGGGTCGGGCCAGTACGACCGCTATATCCAGACCGACGCCAGCATCAACCAAGGCAATTCGGGCGGGCCCTTGTTCGATCTCGACGGCAATGTCATCGGCGTCAACACCGCGATCTTCTCGCCGACCGGCGGCAACGTCGGCCTCGGCTTCTCGATCCCGGCCGAACTCGCCTTCCCGGTCATCCAGCAGTTGCGCGCCACCGGCACCGTCAAGCGCGGCTATCTCGGCGTCGGCATCCAGCCGCTGTCGACCGACATAGCCGCCGGGCTCGGCCTGCCCAAGGAACGCGGCGAGATCGTCTCGTCGGTCGAACCGAGCGGCCCCGCGGCAAAGGCCGGCATCAGGCTGGGGGATGTCATCGTCCGCATCAACGGATCGGACGTGACCTATGACAATACCCTGTCGTTTGTCGTCGCCAACACGCCGATCGGCGCCACCGTGCCGATCGAACTGATCCGCGACGGCCAGCGCCGCGCCATCAACGCCACCATCGCCCAGCGTCCGGCTGAATCGATCGTCCAGGCGCGCGCCGGCGTCACCCCGGAGGCCGACGCCAGCGCCGATGCCAAGGCGCCCGGCGCCGAGGCCACCAAGCAGAGCCTGGGCATCACCCTGCAACCGCTGACGCCGCAGATGCGCCAGCAGCTGCGCATCGCCGACACGGTGCGCGGCGTCGTCATCGCCGGGATCACGCCATCGAGCGATGCCGCCGCCGAAGGCCTGCAGCGCGGCGACATCATCCTGCAGATCAACCAGCGCCCGACGACGACGCCGGCCGAAGCCGCCGCTGCCGTCGATGCGGCGCGCAAGGCCGGTCGCGACACCGTGCTGATGCTGGTCCAGCGCGGCGCCAACGCTCCGCGCTACATCGGCATCAAGCTGATGGCCGAGAAGAAATAGCGCAAGGCTGCCTCCCCACAGGGGAGCCAGCCTTGCCCTTCAACCGACGCCCAAAACCCGCTATCGTGTCTCCACACACAGGGGAAAACCAGATGGCGGACAGCATCTTTGTCGGCAAGGGGGAAGAGCATCCCCAGGCGCTGGTGCTCAAGCGCGCCAACCGCCACGGGCTGATCGCCGGCGCCACCGGCACCGGCAAGACCGTCACCATGCAAACCCTGGCGGAAGGTTTCTCCCGCGAAGGCGTTCCGGTCTTCGTGTCGGACGTCAAGGGCGACATCGCCGGCATGGCGATGCGCGGCAGCGACGCCGCCGCCTGGACCGGAAAACGCGCCGCCGAAATCGGCCTCGCCGACTATGACTATGCCGCCAACCCGGTGGTATTCTGGGATTTGTTCGGCGAACAGGGCCACCCGATCCGCACCACAATCAGCGAGATGGGGCCGCTGCTGCTGTCCCGCCTGATGGGCCTCAACGAAACCCAGGAAGGCGTGCTGTCGGTCGCCTTTCGCTATGCCGACGACCTTGGCCTGCTGATCCTCGACTTGAAGGACCTGCAATCGATCCTGTCGTTCTGCGCCGACAACGCCAGCGAGCTTGCCAGCAAATACGGCAATGTCACCAAGGCCAGCATCGGCACCATCCAGCGGCAATTGCTGCAATTGGAATCGCAGGGCGCGACACATTTTTTCGCCGAACCGG
>JANNJH010000146.1:0-1033 GCA_031405775.1 Sphingomonadales bacterium
GACCATTACGCCGATCGCCTTTTCCCCGGCTCCGAGATGAGCCGTGCGCGTTCGGATATGATGCACGAGCAGGGCGGACAGGCCTTCTATCAAATCATGTTCAACGTCGCCGAGTTCCAGGCGCGTCAGGGTCACGACGGCTATCGCTGGGATGGCGAGGCATGGTTCGGCGGTGACATCAACCGTCTCTGGTTGAAGACCGAGGGTGAGGGCGCGTTTGGCGTCGAGAGCGCCGAGATCCAGGCGCTCTACAGCCGCGCCATCGGACCATATTTCAACCTGCAGGCCGGCGTCCGCCACGACTTCCAGCCCTCGCCGACGCGCGACTATGCGACCATCGGGTTCGAGGGGCTTGCACCCTATATGTTCGAGGTCGAGGGCGCGCTGTTCCTGAGCACGAAGGGCGACCTGCTCGGCCGCCTGGAGGGCTATTACGATCAGCGCATCACTCAGCGGCTCATCCTTCAGCCGCGCGTCGAGTTCAACCTCGCCGCGCAGGACGTGCCGGAGAACCGGGTCGGCGCCGGCCTTGCCAACGCTGAACTCGGACTAAGGCTCCGCTACGAAGTCAGGCGGCAGTTCGCGCCGTATGTCGGTGTCTCCTACCAGGCGAAGACCGGCCGCACCGCCGACTTCGCGCGCGCCGACGGCAAGGATTCGACCACCACGAGCTTCGTCGCGGGTGTCCGGATCTGGTTCTGAATGAAATTGCGACCTGCCCCCCAAAAACGAATCTGAAGGAGGAAGCGATGAACAGGGAATGGATACAGCGCCATCTGCCGAGCGCTTTCTTCGTGGTAGTGCTGGCAGCGGTGGTTGTCGTCGTGGCCGCCGGATTCCTCTATTCCGGGGTCTACAACATCGCCGCCGACGCGCCCCACACGCGCCCGGTCCACGCGCTGCTGCAGAATCTGCGGGATCGATCCATAGCCGTCCATGCCCGCGGCATAACGCCGCCATCCGACCTCGCTACCCCACAGCGCATGGCGCTCGGCGCTGGGCTTTACTCGGAGATGTGCTCGGGCTGTCACCT
>JANNJH010000147.1:0-7281 GCA_031405775.1 Sphingomonadales bacterium
GGCGATCCATATCGATCATGCCTATGCAGCGGGCACCGAGTTCGGCAAACCGTTGATGAATTCGATCTTCACCCTCGGGCTGGTCATCGGCCTGAGCATCCAGGACACGACGTTCGGCACCACCGTCGGCAACCTCGGGATGACCGATACGGTGTTTCCAAAGCCGGTCTTTGCCGGCGACACGATCCGGTCCGAAACCAGCGTCATGGCGCTGCGACCGAGCAAGTCGCGGCCCGGCCAGGGAATCGTCACCTTCGAGCATGTCGGCTACAACCAACGCGGCGAGGTCGTCTGCCGCACCACCCGCTCGGCGCTGATGCTGGGGAAGCCGGCATGACGCTGCGCTCGCCGGAAGCCGGCATGAAGCTGCGTTCGCCGGAAGCCGGCATGAGGCTGCGCTCGCTGCTGTTCGTGCCCGGCGATTCGCCGCGCAAGTTCGCCAAGGCCGTCGGGATCGGCGCCGATGCGCTGATCCTCGATCTTGAGGACGCGGTTGCGCCGTCACAAAAGGCCGAGGCGCGCGCCATGGTCGCGGCGCTGCTTGACGATCGTGCGCCAAGGAATTGGCAATTCTTTGTCCGCGTCAACCCGTTCGACACCGGCATGACCTTCGATGACATGGCAGCGGTGGTGAAGCCGGGACTCGACGGGTTGCTGATCCCCAAGGCCGATGGCGCCGCCGATGTCGTGCGCATCGGCTTGGAACTCGATCGCCTCGAAGCCAGGGCCGGGATGCCCATCGGCACCGTCAAGATCGCCGTTGTCGCCACGGAAACCCCGATTGCGATGTTCAACCTTGGCAGCTATGCGCCGCCGCATCCGCGCCTGGTGGCGCTGACCTGGGGGGCCGAGGATCTCGCCGCCGCCATCGGCGCCACCGCCAACAAGGAAGCCGACGGCGCCTGGACCGACCCCTACAGGCTCGCCCGCAGCCTGTGCCTGTTCGCCGCCGCCGCCGCCGAAGTCGCACCGCTCGACACGCTCTACAGCGATTTTCGCGATACAGCCGGGCTCGAACGCGATTGCCGGCGTTCGCGCCGCGATGGCTTCACTGGCCGGATCGCCATCCATCCCGATCAGGTCGAGACCATCAACCGCTGTTTCAGCCCGTCGGCCGAGGATATCGCCGAAGCCCAGATGATCGTCGACGCCTTCGCTGCCCAGCCAACCGCCGGGACACTGGGCATCAACGGCAAGATGTATGACATCCCGCACCTGAAGGCGGCGCAAAAGACGCTGGCCTCGGCGATGCCGGCAACCGGAGCGACGACAGCATGAGCGCGCCACGCCCGCTGCCCACCGACGACGAGCGCAACGCCATCCGCGAAGGCGTGCGCGCCGTCGTCACCAGCTTCGACGATGAATATTGGCTCGCCCGCGATGACGACGGCGTCTTCCCGTTCGCCTTCCACAAGGCGATGGCCGATGGCGGCTGGCTCGGCATCACCATGCCCGAGGAATTTGGTGGCTCCGGCCTTGGCGTCACCGAAGCGGCGATCATGATGAACGAAGTCGCCAGCCATGGCGGCGGCATGACGTCGTCCTCGGCCGTGCATATCAACCTGTTCGGCCCGCACCCCATCGTCGTGAAGGGCACGCACGAGCAAAAGCAACGCTGGGTGCCGGCGCTGATCGCCGGGACCGACCAATGCTGTTTCGGCTTCACCGAGCCCGATGCCGGCCTCAACACCACCCGAATCAAGACCTTCGCGCAAAAAGTCCCCGGCGGCTATGTCGTCAATGGCCAGAAGGTCTGGACGTCGACAGCGCAGGTCGCCAACAAGATCATGCTGCTGACGCGCACGACGAAATATGAGGATTGCGCCCGTCCGACCGACGGCATCACCATTTTCTACACCGACCTCGATCGCACCAAGATCGACGTCCACAAGATCCCCAAGATGGGGCGCAAGGCCGTCGATTCGAACGCCATCTTCATCGATGGCCTGTTCATCCCCGACGAGGACCGCATCGGCGAGGAGGGCAAGGGCTTTTCCTACATCCTCCACAGCCTCAACCCGGAACGCGTGCTGATCGCCGCCGAAGCCGTTGGCATCGGCCATGATGCGCTGCGCCGCGCCGCGAAATATGCCCGCGAACGCGTCGTCTTCGATCGCCCGATCGGCCAGAACCAGGGCATCCAGCACCCGCTGGCGGAACGCTGGATGTATCTGGAAGCGGCCTGGGAAATGACGATGAAGGCCGCCGCGCTCTATGATCGGGGCCTGCCCTGCGGCGCCGAAGCCAATGCCGCCAAGTTCCTGGGCGCCCGTGCCGGACACGACAGTTGCTGGCAATCGCTCGCGACGCACGGCGGCTTTGGCTATGCCAAGGAATATCATGTCGAGCGGCTTTACCGCGAAGTCGCCATCACCCGCCTCGCACCGATTACCGAGCAACTGATCATGAGCTTCATCGCTGAAAAAGTGCTCGGGCTGCCAAAAAGTTATTGAGGACAAGATCATGGGAATGATGGACGGCAAGGTCGCGCTGGTCACCGGCGCCGGGCGCGGCGTCGGTCGGGGCGTCGCGATGGAACTGGCCAAGGCCGGCGCCGCAGTGGTCGTCAACGATCTCGGCGTTTCGCTCACCGGCGAAGGCGAGGCGACCGACGCGTCGCCCGCCGAGCAGGTGGTGGAGGAGATCCGCGCCATGGGCGGCAGGGCGGTCGCCAATCACGACAGCGTGGCGGACTGGCTGGGCGCCGGCGCCATGGTCAAGGCTGCCATCGACAATTTTGGCCGCATCGATGCCGTGGTCAACAACGCCGGCAATTTGCGCGACGTCTATTTCCACAAGATGTCGCCCGATGATTTCGATGCGGTGATCGCCGTCCATCTGAAAGGCAGCTTCAATACCAGCCGCGCCGCGGCGCCTTATTTCCGCGAGCAGGAGTCAGGCGCCTATATCCACATGACCTCGACATCGGGCCTCATCGGCAATTTCGGCCAGGCCAATTATGCCGCGGCGAAGCTCGGCATCGTCGGCCTGTCGAAATCGATCGCGCTCGATATGCAGCGCTTCAATGTCCGCTCCAACACCGTCGCGCCCTTCGCCTGGACCCGCATGATCGATTCGATCCCGACCGAGACGCCCGAGCAGCAAAAGCGCGTCGAGGGGCTGAAAAAGCTCGTCCCCGAGAAGATCGCGCCCTTCGTCGTGGCTTTGGCCAGCGATGCCGGCGCCAAGGTGACCGGGCAGATATTCGGCGTGCGCAACAACGAGATATTTCTGTTCTCCCAGCCGCGTCCGATCCGAACGGCGCACACTTCGGATGGCTGGACACCCGAAAGCATCGCCGAACGCGTCTTCGAGCAATTCGCCAATGATTTCTATCCACTGCAACGATCCGCCGATATCTTCACCTGGGATCCGGCCTGACCCGCCATGACGATCGATCCCGGCGCGCTGCTGGCGCATGATTTTGGCGAGATCCGGCAGCGCTACACCGAGCGCGATGTCATCCTCTATGCGCTTGGGCTCGGCCTCGGCGCGGACGACAACGACTTGCCGTTTGTCTTTGAATCGGGGCTGCGCGTCCTGCCGACTTTCGCCGTGACGCTCGCGACGCCCGGCATGTGGATTCGCGAACCGCGCTTTGGCGTCGATTTCACCAAACTTGTGCATGCGGAGCAGCGCGCCTGGTTCCACCACCCCCTGCCCGCCAATGGCGAGATCATCGGCACCGCGCATGTCGTCGCCCTGACGGACCGCGGCGCAGGCAAGGGCGCGGTCCTGACGCTGGAACGCAACATCCGCGACGCGGCAACCGGCCTTGCGCTTTGCACGCTGCACCAGACGCTGTTGCTGCGCGGCGACGGCGGCTTTGGCGGCACGGCGCCCGATCGCGCGCCTGCCGGCATTCCGGATCGCGCCGCCGACCTGACGGTGTCAACGACGCTCTCGCGGCGCGCGGCACTGATCTATCGCCTGTCGGGGGACTGGAATCCGCTCCATATCGATCCGGCCACGGCGCGTGCCGCCGGATTCGACCGGCCGATCATGCATGGCCTTGGCAGCTATGGCATCGCCGCCCTCGCCGTCAGCCGCGCTGCCAGCGTCTCGCCGATCGACATCAAGCAACTGGCCTGCCGCTTTTCCGGCGTCATCATGCCCGGCGATACGCTTGATTTCCAGATATGGCGGACCGCCGACGGCCTTAACTTCACCGCTTATGTCGGCGACCGCAAGGTCCTCGACAACGGCCTGCTCACACTGGAGTCCTGACATGCCGATCCACGGCCCGCTCGCCGCGCGTCTCCGGTCAAAGCTGCGCATCCCGGTCATGGCCGGCCCGATGTACATCGCCTCGACCGCCGAACTCGTCATCGCCCAATGCCAGGCCGGGATCATCGGGGCGATGCCCGCGCTCAACCCGCGCAGCACCGCCGAACTCGAGGAATCGATCGCGCACATCGCCGAAGCCGTCGGCGACGTGCCGTGGTGCATCAACCTTGTCGCCCACAAGACCAACGAACGGCTCGAGGCCGATCTGGAGGTCATCCTGCGCCACAAGGTGCCGATCGTCGTCCTCGCCCTCGCCGCCAACGCCGATCTGGTCAAGCAATTGCAGGCCAATGGCTCGCTGGTCTTCCAGGATGTCATCAAGGACCGCCACGCGCGCAAATGCGCCGAAATGGGCGTCGACGGCATCATCGCCGTGGGTGCCGGCGCGGGTGGCCACACCGGCGATCTGTCACCCTTCGCGCTGATGCAGGAGATCCGCGAATGGTGGGACGGCTTGCTGATCCTGTCGGGCTGCATCGCGACCGGGCGCTCGGTGCTTGCCGCCGAAGTGCTCGGCGCCGATCTGGCCTATGTCGGCTCGCCGTTCCTCGCCTCGGCAGAGGCAAACACGCAGCCCGAATTCAAGCGGATGATCGTCGATGGCAGCGCCGCCGACATCATGGTCGCCAACTGCTTCACCGGGGTCAACGCCAATTTCCTGCGCCCGTCGATCATCGCCAACGGCCTCGACCCCGCCGACATGATCCGGCCCGGCGGCGCCGCCATCAATATTTCCGGCGGCGGCGACAATATTAAGGCCTGGCGCGACATCTGGAGCGCCGGCCAAGGCATCGGCGCCGTCAAGCAGTCCGGCCCGGCCAGCGATTATATCGATTGGCTCGCCGCCGATTATGCACACGCACGCACCGCCATGGGGATGACAGCATGACCAACCAGCAAGTCGTTCTCGCCTCGCGGCCGCAAGGCGTCGCCCAGGCCGAAAATTTCAGGATCATCGAAAGCCCGATGCCGCGCCCAGAAGCCGGCCAGGTTCTTGTCCGCAACCGGTTCCTTTCAGTCGAGCCGGCAATGCGCGGCTGGATCGCCGACACCGCCGGCTATGCGCGACCGGTCGAGATCGGTGCGGTCATGCGCGCGCTCGCCGTCGGCGAAGTCATCGACAGCCGCCACCCCGATTATCACGCCGGCGACGTCCTCACCGGCTGGTTCGGCTGGCAATCCCATGGCGTCGTCGGGGCCGATGCCATCGTTCGCCGCGTCACCGAAACCGACTTGCCGTTGTCGCTGGCGCTCGGCGTCCTCGGCATCAACGGTGTCACCGCGCACCTGGCGCTTACCCGGATCGGCGAACCCGTCGCCGGCGACACCGTCGTGGTTTCCACCGCCGCGGGCTCGGTCGGTTCGGCGGTCGGCCAGATCGCCGGCATCCTCGGGTGCCGCACGGTAGGCATCGCCGGCGGCCCCGCCAAGGCCGCCCAATGCCGCGCGAGCTTCGGCTATGATGCGGCGATCGACTATAAGGCCGACGGTTGGCAAGCCGCGATCGCCGACGCCTGCCCGGACGGCGCGAATGTCTATTTCGACAATACCGCCGGCCCGATCAGCGATGCCGTCCACCCGCTCCTCGCCATCGGCGCGCGCGTCGTCATCTGCGGAACCGCCGCCATCCCCGCCTGGACGCCATGGCCGACGGGTCCGCGGCTCGAACGGCACCTGCTCGTCAAGCGCGCGCGGATGCAGGGCTTCGTGATCTTCGACCACATGGACCGGTTCGCCGATAGCATCGCCCAGCTCGCTACCTGGGTCCGATCCGGCCAGCTGCGGTATCAGGAGGACATATTGGAAGGTATCGAGACCTGTCCCGACGCGCTCGCCGGCCTCTATCGCGGCGAGAACACCGGCAAACGCGTTATCCGGCTCTGAATTCCCGGCAGGTGCCGCGGGTCAGGCTCGCGCGCTCATCCCTCGCCGGGCGCCCGCCAAATTTACTCAAGCGATGTTTCGGCCCATCTCGCCCCAATACCGGCTTCGCAAGTCTTTCTTGGAGACCTTGCCCGACGGCACCAGCGGAAAGGCCTCGACGAAATCGACACTCTTGGGAATCTTGTACCCTGCCAACTGGCCGCGACAGAAGCTGATCAGTTCGGCCTCGTCGATCGCCGCCTCGGCGCGGATGATCACAATCGCTTTCACAGCCTCGCCCCAGCGCGGATCCGGAACGCCGATAACCGCGACGGCGGCCACCGCCGGATGGGTCGAGATAACATTCTCGATCTCGGCGGAGTAGATATTCTCGCCGCCGGACACGATCATGTCCTTGGCGCGATCGACGATGTAGTACAGCCCCTCGGCATCGCAACGGGCGATGTCGCCGCTTCGATACCAACCATCCTTCAGCACCGCCGCCGTCGTCTCGGGCTGCTGCCAATAGCCGGTCGTGATTGATGGCTGGCGAATCAGCAGTTCCCCGGGTTCACCGACCGCCACGTCATTACCTTCGGCATCGACGATGCGGAACGCGATGAGCGGCAGCGGCCGGCCGCAGCTTTGCAGCTTGGCTTCGTCCGCGAGATCATGCTCATCCGGCCGCAGGATGGCGGACGCGCCGCCGGCCTCTGTCGAACCGTAGAATTGCATGAACTCGCAGGGCATCGCCGCGATTGCCCGTTTGATAAGGCCAAGCGAAATCGGCGATCCAGCGTAAAGTACGAGACGCAGAGAGCTGAAATCTGTCGCCGCGGCGTCGGGATGGTCAAGCAGCATCTGCAACATCGTCGGCGTCAGCGTCAACAGCGACGGCTTCAGCGCGGCGATGTCACCGAGAATCTGCTGCGGATTGAATTGGCGAACGATGGTGATCGAAACGCCATTATAAAGACACTGCAGGGCAATACCGATGTGCAGCAGGTGAAAATTAGGCAGCGGGTTGATGAAGCTGTCACCGTCCAGCCAATGGTAGGCGGGCTCCAGATGCTCGCAAAGCCGCATGTTGTTGATGCCACCATGGCTCAGCATCACCCCCTTGGGCTTGCC
>JANNJH010000148.1:0-17471 GCA_031405775.1 Sphingomonadales bacterium
GGCGGATCTGCGGATGCATCGGGCAGGTGTAGATTATGCCCTCTGGCACGGGCTCGTGGGACTGGCGTTCGGCAGGCGTCAGATATTTTGCGGGGTCGCCGACGAACTTCGTGCGGCACCCGGCGGAGCAGAAATAATAGGCGTGTCCGTCATGTTCGGATCGGTGGGCGGTCGTATGTGCGTCGACCATCATTCCGCAGACCGGGTCGCGTTCGGTCCTGGCGGCGTCGGGCGCTGCGAGCGAGCCGCTTTTCTCGTCTGCCATGACGCTTGTCCTTGAGGCGTTCGAACAACGGCGAGCCTGAGAGCATGACCGGCGTCGATTCCAGATGCAAGGGGCGCGCCTCTCGGCGACGGCGACGCTTTCAATGGAGGTCGTGGCGCCGACGTTCCGAAACGGAAGCACAACCGGCAAAAATAGGGGAATGGAGGAGAGGGTGGGATTCGAACCCACGGTACCATCGCTGGCACAACGGTTTTCGAGACCGTCCCGATCGACCACTCTGGCACCTCTCCTCAGAGGCTCGCCCACGCGGGGCTTGGACGCGCGGACGCGAACGGTCGAAGGGCGCGGCTATAGCCGAGGCGGATGGGGCTTGCCAAGCCTTCATCAACGCCGCCGGGCCAAAGATGATGCGTTCGATCCGGCGCGACCCTTTCCGCACGCTAATTCCTACTTATATTGTTATTATGAAGCACGCAGCTCATGGCGCAGCAAAAAGGTTTGGCGCATGATGACGACGATGAAGGAAGGCAATCCCGGCACCGAAATCGCCGCAATCGCAGCGGCGACCGCAGCGACATTCACCATCGGTGACGTCGTCCGGCACCGATTGTTCCCGTTCCGCGGCGTCATCTTCGATGTCGATCCGGTCTTCAACAACACCGAGGAATGGTGGAACTCCATCCCCGAAGGCGTGCGCCCGCGCCGCGACCAGCCATTTTACCACCTGCTCGCCGAAAACGACGAATCGTCCTATGTCGCCTATGTCAGCCAGCAAAACCTGATCCTCGACGCCGATGGCGAGCCGGTGCGGCACCCGGCGGTGCAGCAGATGTTCACGGGAATCGAAGGCGGGCGCTACAAGCTGCGACCGGAAATCCGCAACTAAATCCGCTTGGCCATCGCGATCGCGACGCGGCAGCCGGCGCGGATGACCGCCTGCATCAGCGCAAAGCCATTCTCGCCGCTATGCGCCGCCGCCATCGTGCGATGTTCGACCTCCTCGGCACGGAACTCATCGACCAGCGCCGCAAGCTCCGGATCGGCCCCTGCCGCCAGCGCGTCGGCCTGTTCGCCGTAATGCTGCACGATCACCGTCTCCACCGCCACCGTCGCCGCCATTGCCGCTTTCGGCCCCAGCAACGCCGTCGCCGCCCCCAGCGCATAGCCCGCGACATGCCAGACCGGCGCGAGCAGCGTCGGCCGCACGCCGCGCCGCGTCAGCATCGCGTCAAAACTATCGAGATGGCGCTGTTCCTGCGCCGCCATCAGGCGGATCTCGCCGGCGACGCGCGACCGGCCGCCGATCACCGCCAATTGCCCGGCATAGATCGCGCCGCGCCATATTCGCCGGCCTGGTCGACGCGCACCATCGCGCCGGTTTCGAGCCTCGCATCCCCCGGCAAACGCCGCCCGCCGGAGCTTCCCGGCAAGCCGCTCGCGCCGGAGCTTCCCGGCAAAGCTGTCACGCGCGTTGCAGTCGCCATAGCGCCACCCCTCCGATCAGGCTCGAAACCAGTGCGTTCCATCCGGCCATCGAAATGCCCAAAAGGCTCCAGGCGATGGCGTCGCAGCGCACCAGCGGCTGCGCCAATATCTGGCGCAGCACATCGGTCGCCGCGCCGCTGACCGGGGTCGCGGCGCATTCGCTGAGGCCTTTCCACCAGTGCTGCTCGACGCCGACGTGAAACGCCGCGATGCCGGCGCCGGTCAGCACCGCCAGCGCCGCCAGCGCCAGCGCCGTCAGCGCCAGCACGGCACGCGCATGGCCGCCGGCGCGTTCGATCCCCGTGCGTTCGCGCCCCGGCCGTTCGAGCAGCGCCCAGCCAGCAAGCGCCAGGCCCAGCGCCGTCACCAGCGCCCAGCGCTGCCACAGGCACATCTCGCATGGTGGCAGCCCGCCAAGATACTCGAACCCCAGCGCCGCGCCGAGCAGCGCCGCCGGGCCGAGCAGCAGCAACGCCGCGACCAGCCGCTCAGAACGCATATTTCACGACCACGAAGCCGCCGACGAACAGCCCCGCCGCCACCAGCGCCAGCGAATGGAAATAGCGGTCGATCAACACCCCCGCCGTCGCGCCATATTTGCGCAGGATCAGCGCCACCAGGAAGAAACGCCCGCCGCGCCCGAGCAGCGAGGCGGCAAGCAGCACCGGCAAGCCGAGCGCGACGCTACCGGCCGCGATCGTCGCCACCTTGTAGGGGATCGGCAGAAAGGCGAAGGCCAGCATCCACAGAAAGCCGTTCGCCTTGATATCGGCGGCAAAGACGGCGAACTTGGTTTCATAGCCATAGAAATGCAGCAGCGGCACGCCGATCGCCTGGAACAGCCACGCCCCGATGACATAGCCGAGCAAGGCTCCCGCCACCGACGCCACCGTCGACACCGCGGCATAGCGCAGCGATCTATCCGGCCGGACGATCGACATCGGGATCTGCATGACGTCGGGCGGAATCGGGAAGAACGACGAATCGGCAAAGCTGATGGCGATCAGCCATTTTTCCGCAGCAGGGCCGGCAGCGCGCGCCAGCGTCCAGTTATAAAGGCGGCGAAGCACGGGCTGTTCCAGTCCTGATCGAAGCTCTTGGCGCCCAATAGGCGGCTGCGCGAAGCCGCGCAATCGACAGCTGCGCGCGGCCGCGCAATCGCGGCGATGCAACAGCTATTTCTGCGCCGCGACCTTGCCAACCGGCGCCGCTTGCGCCGTCTGCACCGCCGCCGCCGGTGCCAGTCGCGACAACAGCCTGGTCGCATAATCGAGCTGGAAGTCGCTGATGCCCTGCTTCTTCAGCTGCTCGGGCGTGGCGACGAAGCGCGGATCGTCCTTGGCGTCGCTTTCGACGATCTTCTCGGTGCCGTCCCTGATCTCGTTGACCAAATGCTTGCGCAAATCGGCCTCGCGCAGCCGCGGCCGGTCGGTGCGGCTGGCGTCGCTAAGCTGTGGAACCTGGACGTCGGGCTCGATGCCGTTTTCCTGGACGCTGCGCCCCGATGGCGTGAAATAGCGCGCCGTCGTCAAGCGCAGCGCCGAATCCTGCGACAGCGGAATCAGCGTCTGCACCGATCCCTTGCCGAAACTGCGCTGGCCGAGGACGATCGCCCGGCGCTGGTCCTGGAGCGCGCCGGCGACGATCTCCGCCGCCGAAGCCGAGCCTTCATCGACGATGACGACGATCGGCTTGCCGTGGGTCAGGTCGCCGCTCTTGGCGTAATAGCGCTGGATGTCGTTCTTGGTGCGGCCGCGCTGCGAAACGATCTCGCCCTTGTCGAGAAAGACGTCGCTGACCTCGATGGCCTGGTCGAGCAAGCCGCCGGGGTTCGACCGCAAATCGACGATATAACCGACAACTCCGGCGCCAAGCGTCTTGTCGATGCTGGCGATCGCGGCGCGCGTCGCATCGGCGGTCTGCTTGTTGAAGGTCGAGATGCGGATCACCCCGACATTCCCACGGGTTTCGAACTTCACCGGCTTGATCTTGATGACTTCGCGCTTGAGAGCGAAGTCGATCGGCTTCGTCGCGCCTTCGCGCACCACCGTCAGCTTGACCGCGCTGCCCGGCGTGCCGCGCATCTTGTCGACCGCATCCTGCAGCGACGCGCCATAGATCAGCTCGCCGTCGAGATGGGTGATATAATCGCCCGACTTGATGCCGGCGCGCGCCGCCGGGGTGTCGTCGGTCGGCGCAATGACCTTGACGGCGCCATCCTCGGTGGTGACGGTCAGGCCGAGACCGCCATATTCGCCATCGGTGGTCTGCCGCATGTTCTGGAAATCGCGCGCATCGAGATAGGATGAATGCGGATCGAGGCTGGCGAGCATGCCGTTGATGGCGCCTTCGATCAGCTTGGTGTCATCGACCTTGTCGACATAATCGATCCGCACACGCTCGAACACGTCCATCAACGCATCGAGCTGCTTGTAGGTATCGCTTTCGGCGGCGGCGCGCACCGCGGCGGCCCCCGGGATCAAGGCCAGGGCGGCGAGGGGCAGGACGATCTTCCAGCGTGACGACATCACAGGCACCGGCTTTTGGCTAACACAATCGCAACAGGATAGCAGAACCAGCCACCGATGCCATCCCGTTGTCGCGGCGGCGACGCCATTGCAACCCGCGGCCAGCTGGTTCGTTCGAGCACGGTCAACAACCGCCGTGAAGGATGAAGCCGATGCCGATGATCGAAACCGACGATGGCACCGCGCTTTACATCAAGGAATGGGGCGACGGGCCAGCCGTCGTGCTGATCCATGGCTGGCCGCTCAGCGCCGACAGCTGGGACGACCAGGCGTGGGCGCTCGCCGATGCCGGCTATGGCGTCATCAGCTATGACCGCCGCGGCTTTGGCCGGTCGGACCAGCCGTGGGAGGGCTATGACTATGACACGCTCGCCGACGATCTCGCGGCGGTGATCGAGGCCTGCGACGTCGAAACCCCGGCGCTGGTCGGCTTCTCGATGGGCGGTGGCGAAGTCGCGCGTTATTTGTCGCGCCACGGCGGCGGCGTCCGCAAGGCAGCGCTGATCGCATCGGTGGTGCCGTTCCTGCTGCGCACGCCGGATCATCCCGAAGGCGTTCCCGAATCGGTGTTTCACGGCATCGAGGCCAATCTTCACGCCGATCGCGCGCAGTTCCTCAGCGGCTTTCTCAAGGACTTCTACGGCGCCGGGATCAGCGATGAGCAGCTCGAATGGTCGCGACAGGTGGGTTTGCAAGCCGGGCTCAGGGGCACGCTCGAATGCCTTTATGCGTTTTCGCACACCGACTTCCGCCCCGACCTTGCCAGTTTCACCATGCCGACATTGATCATCCACGGCACCGCCGACAAGACCGTGCCGATCGACATCACCGCCCGCGCCGCCGCCAAAGCCATCCCCCACGCCAAGCTGATCGAATATGATGGCGCCGCGCACGGGCTGCTGGCGACCCACAAGGACCGGATCTCCGGGGATCTGATGGCGTTCCTCGACGGCTGATGGCTCGCCCTCAACTCCGGTGGTATGGGTGTCCCGCCAATATCGTCGTCGCGCGGTAAAGCTGCTCCGCCAGCATCGCCCGCACCATCATGTGCGGCCATGTCGCCCGCCCGAACCCCAGCAACAGGTCGGCGTCGGCGCGCGTCGCCGCGTCATGGCCATCCGCCGCGCCGATCAAAAACCGCACCTCGCGCGCGCCGTCGTCACGCCAGCGCCGCAGATGTTCGGCCAGCGCTTGCGACCCAAGGTCGCGCCCCAGTTCATCGAGCACCACCGTCCGCCCGCCATCGAATCGCGGCCAAGGCGCGGCCTCGGCGATTTCGGTCACCGTCAGCTCGCCGCGCAACCGCTTGGCGTAACGTTCGACCAATTCGGCTTCCGGCGAAGTCCCGATGCGGCCGCGCGCCACGATCGACAGCTTCACGCGCTCAGCCGGCCTTGCGCGGGTCGCCCAATAGCGGGTCGCGGCCTTCGTCGACCTTGACCGAGCCGGCTTCGCGCAGATTGCCCATCCGCGGCTCGCCCTTGTTGGGCTCCGAATCGAACGCCCACATGCGTTCGAGGTTGTAAAAGTCGCGGACTTCCGGGCGGAAGATATGGACGATGACATCGCCGGCATCGATCAGCACCCAATCGGCGGTCGGCAGGCCCTGGATTCGCGCCGCGCGGCCGAACTCCTTCTTGCACTTTTCGCCGATCTTCATCGCCATCGACGCCACTTGCCGGCCGGACTTGCCGCTGGCGATGACCATGTAATCGGCGATCGTCGTCTTGCCGGCCAGCGGGATCGAAACCACATCGACCGCCTGGTCATCCTCGAGCGACTTCATCACCATCGCGTGCAGCGCTTCGATATGCGCGTCGACAGCCGCCGCGGCGGCCGCGGTGATTGGCGTATTGATCGCCGCGCGCATCTTCTTTTCCGTCGTCGTCAAAACCTGCGTCCCATCATCGTGTCTCGTCTTCAAATCGTGCCCAGTCCGGGTGGGCAGCGCGAATCGCCGTCGCCGAAAGCGCCGTTTGGCGGATATCGAGGACAATGATCGCCGGCAGCGTCCACCGCGTCCAGTCACGGGCGCCGCCCAAACTTCGCCGGCTTGGCTGTCGCCACCGCCTCAGCCACGCCATCGCCGGCGACACCAAAGCCCCCCCCATGTAGCGCGGACGCGCCAAAACGGCAATCGGCAGCAAATGGGCAAAGCGCCGCCAGCGATGCCAGCGGTGCAATTCGGGCAATATGTCGGCGCCCATCAACCAGATGAACGCCGTATCGGGGAAACGCTGCTGCAACGCCGCCACCGTATCGACGGTATAACGCGTGCCGAGTTCGGCCTCGATCGCCATTGGCCTGATGCGCGGATGACGCGCCACGGCGATCGCCGAATCGAGTCGCGCACCCAGCGATGCCATGCCGGTTGGCGATTTCAGCGGGTTCTGCGGGCTGACCAACCACCAGATTTCATCGAGCCCGAGCCGGCGCATCGCCTCGACGCTGATATGCCGGTGGCCGGCATGGGCGGGGTTGAACGACCCGCCGAGAAGACCGATGCGCTTCATCGCAGGTGCCAGTCTTCGCGGCCGTGGCGCATGCGAACGATGACGATCCGATCGTCCTCGATTGTATAGAGCAGGATATAATCAAAACGCTGGAGGCTCAGTTTGCGGATACCCGTAATAGCTGTCGCTGGCGCCGACAGCGGAAAGTCCAGCAGTCGACGCGTCGAGACAACAAGATCGTCAACGAACCGATCTGTCAGATCAGGGTCAATCGAATCGAGCCAGATCTCGATCCGGCGCAGATCGCGGTCGGCATCGCGCGACCAGACTATCGCCCTCACCGCTTGGCGCGACTTTCCCGGCGTTGCCGCAGATCGGCCATAACCTGCTCATCGGGTATGACGTCTCCGCTTTCGATCGAATCAATGCCTTCCTGGATGAAAGCGCGTTCACGCGCGGCGGTCATCGCGGTCCAGCCGTTATCGGTGATTTCATAGCCGATGATTTCATCGTCATCGACAGCTGGGGCAGGGTGTGCGTCCATCGGTCGACAATAGCCTATCCCGCCGTCGCCATCAAATCACGGCCTGACCTGCCCGGTGCCGATGACCCGCGTCTTGTAGGTCGTCAGCCCTTCGAGCGCCACCGGGCCGCGCGCGTGCAGCCGCCCGGTGGCGATGCCGATCTCGGCGCCGAAACCGAACTCGCCGCCATCGGCGAACTGCGTCGAGGCGTTCCACAGCACGATGGCGCTGTCGACGTCGCCAAGGAAGCGTTCCGCCACCGCCGCATCCTGCGCAACGATGGCGTCGGTGTGCGACGAGCCATGCGCGGCGATATGCGCGATCGCCCCGGCGACGCCATCGACCAGCGCCACCGACGCCACGGCATCGAGATATTCGGTGTCGAACGCATCGTCGGGCGCCGGCAACGCGCGGCGATCAATCGCGGCGATCAATCGCCAGCACATCGGCCCGCCCGCGAATCTCGCAACCGCGATCAGCCAGCGCGCCAATCACCGCCCGCGCCAGCTCCGGCGTTGCCGCGCGGTCGATGAGCAGCGTCTCCATCGCCCCGCACACCGCCGTCCGCCGCAGCTTGGAATTGACAACGATCGCCACCGCCGTGTCGAGGTTCGCCGAGGCGTCGACATAGACATGGTTGATACCGTCCAGATGCGCCAGAACCGGCACCCGCGCTTCGGCCTGGACCCGCGCCACCAGGCTCTTGCCGCCGCGCGGGATGATGACGTCGATCAGCCCGTGCGCCGCCAGCATGGCGCCAACCAGCGCGCGATCGCCCGCCGGCACCATCTGCACCGCCGCCACCGGCAGCCCGGCCCCCTGCAACCCGGCGGCGACGCATTCGAGCAAGACGCGGTTCGACCGCGCCGCCTCCGACCCGCCGCGCAACAGGCAGGCATTGCCCGCCATCAGGCACAGCGCGGCGGCATCGGCGGTAACGCCCGGCCGGCTTTCATAGACGATGCCGATGACGCCCAAAGGCACCCGCACGCGCTCGAACACCAGCCCGTTGGGTTGCTGCCAATGCTTGATGACCTCGCCGACCGGATCGGGCAGCCCGGCGACGGTATCGAGCCCGGCGGCGATGCCCTCGACGCGCCCGGCATCGAGCGCCAGCCGGTCAATCAGCGCCGCCGAAATCCCAGCCAGACGCGCCGCCGCGACATCTTCGGCGTTGGCGGCGAGCAATTCCCCCGCCCGCGCCCGAATCGCCGCCGCCGCACCCCTGATCGCCGCCGCCTTTTGCGCCGTCGGCGCCCGCGCCAGCACCGCCAGCGCGCCCCGCGCCGCGCGCGCCATATCGTCAATCATGTCTTGTGGGTTCATAGCAGCACCAGATGATCGGCGTGGACCATCGCGGCGCGCGGCGCATAGCCGAGCACCGCCGCCTGCGCCTCGTTGCGAAGTCCGCGAATCAACGCCGCGTCCCCTGCATCATAACCCGCCAGCCCGCGCCCGATGACGCCGCCCGGCCCGGCCAGCGCCACGACATCGCCGCGCGAAAACCTGCCCTCGACTTGCGTCACGCCCGCCGCCAACAGGCTGTTACCGCGCCGCAGCGCCGCCGCCGCCGCCGCGCCGGCATCGATCGTCAGCGTCCCCGCCACCGTCAACCGCCCCGCCAGCCAGGCCTTTTTGGCCCGCGCAGCCTCGCCGCCCAGAAACACCGTGCCGCGCCCGGTCTCGGCAAAGCGCCGCAAGGGATGCAGCCCGCGGCCATCGGCGATACCCAGATGAATCCCCGCCGCGCCGGCGATCTTCGCCGCCGCCAGCTTGGCCGCCATGCCGCCCGAACCAAGCCCCGAGCCACTGCCCGCGTCGGCCATCGCCTCGATCGCCCGCGTCACCGCCGCCACCACCGGCACCAGCACCGCCGCCGCATCGCGCCCCGGATTGGCGGTGTACAGCCCATCGACATCGCTGAGCAGCAGCACGCCCGCCGCGCCCGCCGCCTGCGCGGCGCGCGCCGCCAGCCGGTCATTGTCGCCAAACCTGATCTCGGTCGTCGCCACCGTGTCATTCTCGTTGAGCACCGGCACCGCGCCGAGCGCCAGCAAGCGATCGAGCGTCGCCGCGACGTTCAGATAACGCCGCCGGTCCTCAAGATCGCCAAGCGTCAACAGCACCTGCGCCATCGTCATCCCGGCGTCGGACAGCAACGCCTCCCACACCGCGCTCAACGCCACTTGCCCCACCGCCGCTGCCGCCTGCGCATCCTCAAGGCTGTCGCGCCCGCGCTTTTCGAGGCCGAGCCGCCTGGCCCCCAGCGCGATGGCCCCCGACGAGACGATGACGATCTGCTGCCCCGCCGCGCGCCGCACCGCGATATCGGCGACCACCGAGGCCAGCCAGTCGCGCCGCACCGCGCCGTCGCCATCGATCAGCAACGACGAGCCGATCTTGACCACCAGCCGCGCGCAAACCCCCGGTGCGAAGAGCGCCGCCACGTCGAGCGGGATGGCCTTGGGCGTAATCACAGCGCCTCCGGCGGCGTTTGAAATACCTCCGGCGGCGTGTCAGATGCCTCCGGCGGCGTTCGAAGTGCCTCCGGCGGCTGGGGCCTTGGCCCCAGACCCCCGATGACGACCCCCGGGTCAGTCCGGCGGGCCTTTGACCGGTCGCTGTGAAAAAGGGGTTTGGGGCCAAGGCCCCAGCCGCCGGAGGCGCTGTTTTCGGCCCGACTCATCCTGTCCAAGCGCGCCGCTGCACCGCACGGCGCCAAGCGCGCCGCGTCCATCGCTGCTGCGGCGCTTACAGCGGCGTCCATGCCCGGGCTTCCGCTTCGGCCTCGCCGGCGTCGCGCCCGGCCAGCGCGATCAGCGCATCGAGCACCTCGTCGACACCCTGCCGCGTCGCCGCCGACACCACATAAACCGGCACGCCGCTGGCCTTTTCGAGGGCGCGTTTCTTTGCCGCCAGCGCCGATGGCGTCACCAGATCGGCCTTCGACAGCGCCAGTATCTCGGGCTTGTCGACCAGCCCGCCGCCATAGGCTTCCAGCTCGTAACGCACCGTTCGCCATGCCTTGACCGGCGCCGCCGCGCTGGCATCGACAAGGTGCAGCAGCACGCGGCAACGCTCGACATGGCCAAGGAAGCGATCGCCGATCCCGACACCTTCGGCGGCCCCGGCGATCAGCCCCGGAATATCCGCCATCACCAGTTCGCGGCCCTTGTGGGCGACAACGCCAAGCTGTGGCTTCAGCGTCGTGAATGGATAGGCGCCGACTTTTGCCGCCGCATTCGACACGGCGTTCAAAAACGTCGATTTGCCGGCGTTCGGCGCGCCGAGCAGGCCAACGTCGGCGATCAGCTTCAAGCGCAGCCACACCGACATCTCGCCGCCCGGAAACCCCGGCTGGAATTGCCGCGGCGCGCGGTTGGTGCTGCTCTTGTAATGGCTGTTGCCCTTGCCGCCATCGCCGCCGCGCAGCAGCACGACGCGCTGCCCCGGCCGCGTCATGTCGGCGATCAGCGTGCGTTCCTCGTCATCCGCCAGCACCTGCGTCCCCACCGGCACCCTTATCACCTTGTCGTCGGCGCCCGGCCCGGTGCGGTTGCGCCCCATGCCATGGCCGCCGCGCCCGGCACGGAAATGCTGGGTATAGCGAAAATCGATCAGCGTATTAAGGCCTTCGATGCATTCGAAGATGATCGAGCCGCCGCGGCCGCCGTCGCCGCCATCGGGGCCGCCATATTCGACGAACTTCTCGCGCCGGAACGACACGGCGCCATCGCCGCCGTTACCCGACGAAACGAAGATCTTGGCCTGGTCGAGAAACTGCATCGCGAAATCGATTCCATGAGCGGCGGTCTATGAGCGGCGAGGGGCCATAAGCGAAAGAACTTCGCGCCAAAGAAAAAGGGGAGCCGGTCGCCCGGCTCCCCCTTCAAATCCTCGGGCGAAAGCCGGATGGGCCTATTCGGCCGCGATCGCGGCCATTGGCGCTTCCGGGCGCGGGTCGACGCTGACGTATTTGCGACCCAGCTTGCCTTCGTGGAACACGACGATGCCGTGCGCCGTGGCGAACAGCGTGTGATCCTTGCCCAGGCCAACATTGCGGCCGGGGTGGACGCGGGTGCCGCGCTGACGAATGATGATGGTGCCGGCGAGCAGTTCCTGCCCGCCAAAGCGCTTCACGCCAAGGCGACGACCGGCCGAATCACGACCGTTGCGCGATGAACCGCCTGCTTTCTTATGTGCCATTGTCTCAACCTACCGAAATGATTTTCAGGACGGTCAGCTGCTGGCGATGACCGTTCTTGCGGCGATAATTGTGGCGCCGGCGCTTTTTGAAGATGATGACCTTGTCACCCTTGGTCTGCGCGACGATTTCGGCGGTGACGCTGCCGCCGGTGGTGATGGTGCCGCCATCGCCGAACATCAGCGTTTCGAGCGTGATGCTCGCCCCGGCTTCACCGTCGATCTTCTCGACGATGATCTTGTCATCGGTGGCGACCCGATATTGTTTCCCGCCGGTGCGCACGACTGCGAACATCGCTTAAACCTTGGCTTCAAATCATGAGAACGACGGGACTCGAAGGCCCTGCCGATGCGAAGGCGGGGCGATAGGGCAAGCCGGGGCGGCTGTCAACGCGCCGTCGTTACAGCGACGCCGCAAAAGCCCGGTCACGTCGTTGGAACATCGCGCGCCTGCCGCCGACCGGGCGCCAATGTTGTCGCCACCGAATAGTCGCTTTACGCGCTCGCATCGGATTCAAAGCCCCGCTAGTGTCGGCGGCGAAATGGCCTCCGTTCCCCGCTTCCGCCCGTCGTCACGCCAGCGGCCTGTGCCGAGCGCGGCTGAGCCGCTGCCCGAGACGGCAGCGAAACCCGCCGCCGCGGCCCGCGGTCGCCGCCGCCTGATCCTCGCCGGCATCGCGCTGGCGCTGGCGCTGGCGGTCGCTGTGGGGCTGGGGGTTTTCCACCGCGACATCGATGCACCGACCGCCGCCGGCATGGCCGATCGCCTGCTCGCCCAATATCGCCAGGGCAGCGGCGAGCCGTTCGCCAATTTCGGCCGGCGCGAAGACAATATCTGGGCCGATGGCTGGGAATTTCGCTGGCGCTACGTGCCCTGCCCGCAATTCGCCTCGCTGCGCGTCTGGATCAGCCGCGACGGCCGCCGCGCCAGCTATGCCGAACTCCCCGATTGTTCCCCCGACGACGGCGTCATGGGCACGTCGCTAAAGGTCTGAGCCGGGGTCTTTCACCCCACCGGCGCCACCGCCGCCACGAAGCGCCGTGCCGTCTCGCCGACGGCCTCCGCCGTCACCCCCGGCCGGAACAGCGACGCCCCCAAACCAAAGCCATCGGCACCCGCCGCCGCCCAGGCCGCGATGCCGTCGGGCGTCATGCCGCCGACCGCCAGCACCGGCATGTCGCGCGGCAGCACCGCCTTGATCGCCCTCAGCACCGCCGGCGAACCCGCCTCGGCCGGGAAGAATTTCAAGGCATGGGCGCCGGCGCGGATCGCGGCAAACGCCTCGCTGGGGGTGAAAAATCCGGGAACCGACGCCATGTCCGCGGCCAATGTCGCGGCGATGACGTCGGCATCGGTCGAGGGCGAAACCACCAGCCGGCCACCCGCCGCCGCGACACGCCCGACCGCTTCGACATCGAGAACGGTGCCGGCGCCGACCAGCGCGCCATCGCCGGCCAGCGCCGATAGCCGGGTGATCGATTCATACGGATCGGGGGAATTCAACGGCACTTCGAGGATGCGGATGCCGGCATCGAGCAGCGCCGCGCCGATGGCCTCGACTTCATCGGGGCGGATACCGCGCAGCACCGCCACCAGCGGGCAGGCGGCAAGTTGCCGGGCAAGGTCGTCAGCAGCGGTCATGGCGTTTTCCTCAACCCAGCCCGACGATCGCCGGCTTGAGCGCCGACAGCATGGCGCACGGTCATCACCGTGCGAAACCGCTGGCCGGCGCCGATGACGAAGCTGCGCCGGTTGGCGGTTCTCCAATCGACGGCGATAACAGCCTGGTTCATCGGGGCGTCTCCGGTCATGGCCCCCCGGCAATGCCCAGTCTACGCCCCGCCGCGTCGCGGCGAAAGCCCTTGAACGCAGATGCGGGCCGCACCGAGCACGTCGGTACGGCCCGAAATCCGGCGCCATCGGGAAGGCCCAAGCCTATCTCGGAAGGTAAAACTGCGTCACCATGCAATACAGCATCGGGAAGCTCAGCACGAAATTGGTGCGACTGAACAGCATCGCCGTCTTCGCCGCCTTGGCCTTGGCGTCGGCATCGGCTTCGACGATGCCGAGGGCGATCTTCTGGTTCGGCCAGATGAACATCCAGACATTGGCGGCCATGATGATGCCGAGCCACATGCCGATGCCGATGTTGCGGGAGCCTTCCTGGAGGGTCAGCGCCTCGACGAGGTAATTCTGCTGCGGCGCGCCGGCGATGGCGAGGCCAAGGACCAGCGTGGCGAGCGCCGACCAGCGGAACCAGAACAGCGCTTCGGGAGCGATGTACTTGGAAACCGCCGGCTTCAGTTCGGCGGGAACCTTGGGCATCGTCGGGATCTGCACGAAGTTGAAATAATAGAGCAGGCCGATCCACAGCACGCCGACGCCGGCATGGGCAAAGCGCAGGAAGGCGTTGAACCAGTTCAGGTCGAGCGCGCCGCCGTGCAGGATGGCGATGACCAGCACCAGCAGCCCGAGCCCGAGCAGCAGCGACCGGTTCAGATTGCCCAATATGTACGTCATGATGAAAACGCCCCCAATTATCCGTCATCCCACCTATAGGCGCGGATTTCGTTGATGTTAAGCACGGATATCGCCGGCCTCAACCCCGCGCCTCCGCGCCTCAACCCTTGCCCATCAGCGCCAGAACTTCCTTGCGGCTGCGATCGTCCTCGCGGAAAACCCCCATCATCCGGCTGGTGGTCATCGTCACCCCCGACGTCATCACGCCGCGCGCGCTCATGCAGGCGTGGGCGGCCTCGATGACCACCGCGACACCGACCGGATCGAGCGCTTTCTGGATACAGTCGGCGACTTCGGCGGTCAGCCGTTCCTGCACTTGCAAACGCTTGGCATAACCCTGCAACACCCTGGCAAGCTTGGAAATTCCGACAACGCGGCTGCGCGGCAAATAGGCGATATGGGCCTTGCCGATGATCGACGCCATATGATGTTCGCAGTGCGACTGGAACGGGATGTCGCGCAGGATGATGATCTCGTCATAGCCGCCGACCTCGGCGAAGGTCGTCGACAAATGCACCCCGGGGTCTTCCTCATAACCGCGGAAATATTCGCGATAGGCCCGCGCCACCCGCCCCGGCGTATCGAGCAGGCCCTCGCGCGCCGGATCGTCGCCGGCCCAGCGAATCAGCGTGCGGACAGCGTCTTCGACCTCGGCCTGCGCGATCGGATCGATCGGCGCCGGCTGGCCCGAGCCATAATCATCGTGTTCCATGCGCCATCACTCCCCTGCGCCGGTCGTCGCGGTCACCGCCGCCACGAATCATGGCTTTAGATCAGCTTGCGACAAGAATGCGCCGAAAAGCTCCAGCCGCGCAAATGTCGCACGGCAAGGATAACCCCATTCCCAGTCAGACCCCGGAGGCATAAAGCCGCCGCGCGCGCCCTCAGTCGCGCTTGGCGCGGCTGGCCTTCTTGCGTTCGTTCGGGTCGAGGTGGCGTTTGCGCAGCCGGATGAAGTTCGGCGTTACTTCGACAAGCTCGTCCTCCTCGATATAGGCGATGGCCTGTTCGAGCGTCAGCCGCTTCGGCGGGCTGAGCTGGATGGCATCGTCCTTGCCGCTGGCGCGGAAGTTGGTCAGCGCCTTTGACTTCAACGGGTTGACTTCGAGATCCTCGTCTCTGGCGTTTTCACCGATCACCATGCCCTGGTAAACCGCTTCGCCCGGCTCGATCATCAGCGTGCCGCGCGGCTGGAGATAGCCGAGCGCATAGCCGACGGCTTCGCCGGTTTCGGTGGAGATCAGCACGCCATTGCCGCGGCCCGAAACGGCGCCCTTGTAGGGGCCGTATTTCTCGAACAGCCGGTTCATGATGCCGGTACCGCGGGTGTCCGACAGGAACTCGCCATGATAGCCGATCAGGCCGCGCGCCGGTGCCGAGAAGGTCAACCGGGTCTTGCCGCCGCCCGAAGGCCGCATGTCGTTCATCTCGCCCTTGCGGCCGGCCATCTTCTCGACGACCGTTCCGGCATATTGCTCGTCGACGTCGATGACGACGACTTCATAAGGCTCGGTGCGCTTGCCGTCGTCGTCCTTGCTGTAGATCACCCGCGGCCGGCTGATCGACAGCTCAAAGCCTTCGCGGCGCATCGTCTCGATCAGCACGCCAAGCTGAAGCTCGCCGCGCCCTGCAACTTCAAAGGCGTCCTTCGAGGCGCTTTCGGTGACCTTGACCGCGACATTGCCTTCGGCTTCGCGAATCAGCCGGTCGGCGATCATCCGGCTCGTCACCTTGCTGCCATCGCGGCCGGCATAGGGCGAATCATTGACGGCAAAGGTCATCGACAGCGTCGGCGGATCGATCGGCTGGGCATGCAGCGGCTCGGTCACCGAGACATCGGCGATGGTGTCGGCAACGGTCGCCTTGGTCAGCCCGGCCAGCGCGATGATGTCGCCGGCCTTGGCGACATCGACGGGGATCCGCTCGAGGCCCCGGAAAGCAAAGATCTTCGAGGCGCGGCCTTCCTCGACGACCTTGCCATCGGGGTCGAGCGCGCGGATCGGGGCGTTGAGCCGCAGCGTCCCCGACAGGATGCGCCCGGTGAGGATGCGGCCGACGAAATTGTCGCGGTCGAGCAGCGAGACGAGCATCTTGAATTCGCCGTCGACATCGGCGGCCGGCGGCGGCACATGCGCGACGATGGTTTCGAACAATGGCACCAGCGTTCCCGAGCGGACATCCGAATCGCGGCCGGCATAGCCGTTGCGGCCCGAAGCGAAGATCACCGGAAAATCGAGCTGCGCGTCGGTCGCCTCAAGCATGACGAAAAGATCGAAGACCTCGTCGAGGACTTCCTGGGCGCGCGCATCGGGGCGGTCGATCTTGTTGACGACGACGATCGGACGCAGGCCGAGCGCCAGTGCCTTGCCGGTGACGAACTTGGTCTGTGGCATCGGGCCTTCGGCGGCGTCGACAAGCAGCACGACGCCATCGACCATCGACAGGATACGCTCGACCTCGCCGCCGAAATCGGCGTGGCCCGGGGTATCGACGATGTTGATGTGCGTCGTCACATCGCTGGTCTTGTCGGTCCATTCGATCGACGTGCACTTGGCGAGAATGGTGATGCCGCGCTCTTTTTCGAGGTCGTTCGAATCCATGGCGCGTTCGGCGATTCGCTGGTTTTCGCGGAATGTTCCGGACTGGCGGAAAAGCTGGTCGACGAGCGTGGTCTTGCCATGATCGACGTGCGCGATGATCGCGATATTACGCAAGGGCATTGAATCAGATCCTGTGGGGTGGGCATGGCCTAGGGGGGCAGGGGATGTCGCAAGGACGTTCCGACCCGGCAAGCCGCGCCATAGACGCTTTGACGCGGCGCAACAAGGTTCGTCGCAACCGTGCCGCATCGGGGCTCCGGAGCGGGGTGCGACGCAGCGGTGCGATTCAGCGCCGGGCTGTTGATCCGGCAGTGGTTTCGATTGTCTTGACGACCGGCGTCTCCATTGACTTGGCGGGCCGCCACCGGCATCGAAAGCCGGTGGATGCTGGCCGCTCGCTCGAACGGTCGGCGCCATGTGGCAACGGCCCCGCGGGCCAGAAGTAAGGGATATCCGGCGTGGAGTTGCCTGAGAGCGGCGCAAAGCGCACCGGTGCCATGTTGTTGGCGGGACGCACCGCCGCCGGGATCGAGCTTGTCGATATCGCCCGCGAGACGCGGGTGCCGCTGCGCCATCTCAGGGCGCTCGAAACCGACCAGCACGAGGATCTTCCGGCGCTGCCCTATGCCATCGGCTTTGTGAAGGCCTATGCCCGCGCCGTCGGACTCGACCCCGAAACCGTCGCCAGCGAGTTCCGCAGCGAAACCTCCAAATCGGCGCATGTGCCGACGCCGATGACGCTCGAAGCGCTCGACGAACGCCGGCTGCCGTCACGCCGCCTGGTGGTCGGCAGCATGGCCGTCGTCGCCGCGATCATCGCCGGGCTTTCGGCCTGGGGCGCCGGCGTATTCGACGCCGCGCCGCCGGGCGCGCCCGGTATTGTGGCGGATGCGGCGGTGCCCGAACCGGTGCCCGAAGCGGCCCCCGAAGC
>JANNJH010000149.1:0-3186 GCA_031405775.1 Sphingomonadales bacterium
GGCACACCCTCACCCGCCGCGCGCGACGGAGGTCGCCTTCGCGACGCCGCGCGTGTCGCCTCTCCCGCAGCCGTAGGCGACGCCTTCGCGTCAACCGGGAGAGGGGCGCAACCATCACGAAAACCCGCGCCCCATCGCAAGACTCGACACGCGGCCGTCGCAAGCTGCTATCAACACCGCCATGATCACCACCCGCTTCGCGCCATCCCCCACCGGCAGCCTCCATGCCGGCAATATCCGCACCGCGCTGGTCAACTGGCTGGCGGCGCGCCACGCCAGTGGCCGCTTCATCCTGCGCATGGACGATACCGACGCGGCGCGCTCGACCGAGGAATCCGCTGCCTCGATCCGCGCCGATCTGGCGTGGCTCGGCCTCGTCCCCGACGCCGAAGTCCGCCAATCCGATCGCTTCCCACTTTACGAAGCGGCGCTCGAACGCCTCGCTGCTGCCGGCCGCGCCTATCGCGCCTATGAAACCCCGCACGAACTCGATCTCAAGCGCAAGGTCCAGCAGCAGCGCGGCCTGCCGCCGGTCTATGACCGCGCCGCGCTCAGCCTCACGCCGGCCGATCACGCCGCGAATGCCGCCGCCGGAGTAGCGCCGCACTGGCGCTTCAAGCTCGATACCGGCGCAATGATCCGCTGGCACGACGGGGTGCGCGGCGATTGTCATTTCGACCCCGCCGCTTTGTCCGACCCGGTGGTGCGCCGCGCCGATGGCAGCTGGCTGTACATGCTGCCCTCGGTCGTCGACGATATCGACCTTGGCATCACCGACATCGTTCGCGGCGAGGACCATGTCACCAATTCCGCCGTGCAGATCCAGATGTTCGAGGCGCTTGGCGCCCCGGTGCCGCGCCTCGCGCATCTGGCGCTGTTGACCGGCGCCGATGCGGCGCTGTCGAAACGCCTCGGTTCCGAAGGCGTCGCGGCTTGGGCTGAGGCGGGGATCGAACCGCAGGCGGTGGCGGCGCTGCTCGCCCGCCTCGGCACGTCGTTGCCGGTCGAAGCCGTCGCCGAACTCGCCGAGCTGTTGCCGGGGTTCGACCTGGCCAGCTTCGGCCGGGCGCCGGCGCGCTTCGACCCCGCCGACCTCGCAGCGCTCAGCGCCCGCACGCTGCACCTGCTGCCGTTCGCCGTTGTCCGCGATCGCTTGCCGGCGGCGATGACCGGGGCTGGCTGGCTGGCGGTGCGCGGCAATCTGGCGACCCTCGCCGAGGCTCAGGACTGGCAGGCGGTGATCGACGGCCCGCTCGCCGCGCCGGCAGCGCCCGAGGATGGCGAATTCGTGCGCGCTGCGGCGACGCACCTCGCCGCGCTGGACTGGGGCGACGATATCTGGGGGCGCTGGGTCGGCGTGCTCAAGGCGGCAACCGGCCGCAAGGGCAGGGGGCTGTTCCACCCGCTGCGCCACGCGCTCACCGGCCGCGACCAGGGGCCGGAAATGGCGGCGCTGCTGGTGCTGATCGGCCGCGAGGCGGCGCTGCACCGCCTCGCCGCCGCCTGAAACCCGATCACATTGCAATGTGAACGGGTGCAAAAACGCCGGGCTCGCGTCGACCCGCCGCTGATCGCCGGCCCAGCGCCCCGCCAAACCCCCGCCAGATCCCCGCGACATCCCCGCGACATTCCGTCCGGCCACCCTCGACACTCCCGCCGAACCCCCGCCGAATCCATCTCATCGCAGCCGCTGCGCGTTGCCGCCGGGCCGGCACGTCGCTATGTTGCAGCCATCGCCCCCGGAGTAGCCATGTCGTTTCTCAACCCGTCAAAGACCGATGTCCGTCGCCGCCGCATTCTTGCCGGCGGGGCTTCGGTGCTGCTGACCACCATCGTCATGACGGCTTTCCTGCTCGAATCGCGTTGGGGATATTTGCCCAAGGACCTCAACCTGATCTTCGTGCAAAGCTGGCCCGCCGATCGTAGCCGCGCCGACGCCATCGCCGATACCAAGGCGACTGTGGCGGTCCAGGAAGCAAAAATGGCGCAATCGCGTGCCTATATCGCCACGCTGTCGGGCAAGCCGCGGATCAAGGCGCAGGAACAATATGACAAATATGTCGTCGGCGGCGGCGCGCAAAAGGAAGTCCCCTACATCCAGGCCTCCGAGCCGCCGGTGCTTTGAGACGCAACGGTTGACATGAACGCCGCCGACGATGACCGCTGGATGGGCGCCGCGCTGGCGCTGTCGGGGCGCGGCGTCGGACAGACGACGCCGAATCCGCCGGTCGGCTGCATCATCGTCAGGGATGGCCGCGTCATCGGTCGCGGCTGGACGCAGGCGGGGGGGCGCCCGCACGCCGAAGCCATGGCGCTGGCGCAGGCCGGAGATTTCGCTGCCGGGGCAACGGCTTATGTCACGCTCGAACCCTGCGCCCATGCCAGCGTTCGCGGTCCCGCCTGCGCCGACGGACTGGCCGCCGCCGGGGTGGCGCGCGTCGTCATCGCCGCCGGCGACCCCGATGCACGCACCAACGGCCGCGGCGCGGCGCTGCTCGGCGCCGCCGGAATCGCCGTCACCAGCGGCGTCCGCGCCGCCGAGGCTAAGGCCGTGATGGCGGGGTTCTTCAGTCGCCAGCGGCTGGGTCGCCCGCACATCACCCTCAAGCTGGCGGTGTCGCTCGATGGCTCGCTGGCGCTGGCGTCGGGGGAAAGCAAGTGGATCACAAGCGATCGCGCCCGCGCCCATGCCCATCTCGAACGCGCCCGCGCCGACATGATCCTCGTTGGCCGCGGCACGCTCAACGCCGACAATCCGCGCCTCGACGTCCGCCTCGCCGGGCTCGAGGACCGCGCGCCGATGATGGCGGTGATGAGCGCCATCGACAATGCACCACCGGGCGTGCGCCACCTCGCCAGCCCGGCGGCGCTGGCCGCCGTCACCGACGCCGATCTCGTGCTGGCCGAAGGCGGCGCCGGGCTCGCCGCCAGCCTGATCGCCGCCGATCTTGTCGACCGGCTGCTGCTGTATCGCGCCCCGATCCTGCTCGGCGGGCGTCCGGCGCTGGCCGGCATCGGCCTTCAAAGCCTTGCGGCGGCGCATGGCCGCTGGGCAGCGTCGGCAATTATTGATCTCAAGCCCGACTGGCTTGAGACCTACACCCGCATCCGATAAGGCTGATCGACGCGCGGCACCGGCCCGCGCCCCCGCCCGGCCACCCGTACAGGATAATTCCTTGGGTGGCC
>JANNJH010000150.1:0-7821 GCA_031405775.1 Sphingomonadales bacterium
CCCCTGCCCACCAGGCCGCGGTTACCGGCGACACCGTCGGCGATCCGTACAAGGATACCGCTGGTCCGGCAGTGAACCCGATGATCAAGATTACCAACATCGTGGCGCTGCTGCTGCTGGCAGCTTTGGCGGGGTAAAGCGTAGCGACACCGCGCGCGGCTCTCGGCTGCGCACGGTGTCGCGCAGGCCCGGCCGGCGCGGCGGTTTGCATTGCCAACCGAACCCGTCCGACGTGAGCGCGGGCTTTGGCCCGCGCTCTTTGTCGTTCTGCCCTCGCCGGACACAGTTGCTCCGCCGTGGCGGGCACTGCAACGGTCGCACAGACGCTGGAGACCGGGCGTAGCGGCCGACTGCAGAACATGACGGCGTTCGCCGCGGCCGCGCTGGCGCTGGCGCTGCCGCAAGCGCGGATCGACGCCAGCTGAGCCGCGCCAACCGCCGCTAGTCATCGCCCATCAACGCCAGCGCCGCCGCTTCATCGCGCGCCATCAACACCCGGCGGGCGATATCGAAATCATGCCCGCCACGCGCCATCGCGGCGAGCTCGCGGCGCTGGCGTGCCGGATCAGCGGGCGTTCCAGCGCGCGCGAACGGCCCGAAACGACGGCGGCGGGCGAAGGTGATCGCGGTGGCGATGGCCTGGTTGGCACCGGTATCGAAGTCGGCATCGGGGTCGGGATCGATCGCGGCGCTGACATCGTCGCGGCCGACTCCGGCGGCCGACAACGCGCCGCGCACCCGCCGGGCGCCAAAGCCGCGCGATGCCAGGTCGCGGGCCTTTGACGCCGCATAGGCGCGGTCATCGACATAGCCGAGCCCGGCGATGCGGGCGACCAGCGCATCGGTATCGGGAAGCGTCTCGCCGCTCCAGCCGCGCTCGCCCAGCTTGCGCAGCAGGTAGCGCCGCAGCTTGGCGGCGGTGGTGGCGTAACGCGCGGCATAGCCGATGGCGAGGTCCTGCAACTGCGCCGGATCGAGCGGGCGGGGTTCGCGTTTCTCGCGCGGTGGCCGTTCCTTGCGAGCGCGATTTCCACGCCTTTCGCCAAGTTTTTCACTGTCGTCGCCGGGTCGATCAAATATCATGCCTTGTTTGTGCCATGATCGGGCCGGAATTTGAACTCTCCCTTCTGCGATGAGCAAAAGTGTTGGACATGTTTGTTCGCTTCGGATGCTGCGAAAAGCGGCGACGATGGGGTCAGCAAAGGGAGATTGAGGCTTGCACACGAGCCTGACCGAATTGGCGGCGACGCCAACATTCGACAGCCTGGAGCGTCGCCGCGCGTCTTTCGGCACGCTGGGCGAAGCGCTGGATTATGCCGCGCTTGGGCTTAAGGGCATGAATTTCCACGATGCCCGTGCCGACTTGGTGCGCGCCTATCGCTATGCCGAACTCGCTGCCGATGCGCGCAGCGGGGCTTTGCGTCTGGTTGCAGCCGGCGTAAAACCGGGTGACCGCATCGCGTTGATCGCCGAAACCGGCGCCGGTTTCGCCGCGGCCTTTTTCGCTGCCATCTACGCCGGCGCGCTGCCGGTGCCGCTGCCGTTGCCGACCAGTTTCGGCGGTCGCGACGCCTATATCGAACAGATCGCGACGCAATTGCGCAGCTGCGATCCGACAATGGTGCTGTCCTCCGAAGGCCTGTTCGCGATGGTCGAGCAAGCGGCGCAGGGCCTGTGCCCGGCGCATGACTGGGGCGTATATTTTTCGCAAGCCGCCCCCGACACCGCGCTGCCGCAAGCCAAGCCGACCGACATCGCCTATCTGCAATACTCCTCCGGCAGCACGCGCTTTCCGCACGGCGTCGCGGTGACGCACGAAGCGCTGCTCGCCAACCTTGCCGGCCATGCGCATTGCATGGAGGCCGGCGACGGTGACCGCGTCGTTTCCTGGCTGCCCTGGTATCATGACATGGGACTTGTCGGGTGCATGCTGGCACCGCTCGCCAACCAGATTTCGGTCGATTATCTCGCCACCGAGGATTTCGCGCGCCGGCCACTCAGCTGGCTGACGCTGATCAGCCGCAACCCCGGCAGCACTTTGAGCTATTCGCCAACCTTCGGCTATGACATCTGCGCCCGCCGGATTTCGGCGTCGATCGACGTTACGACCCGCTTCGACCTGTCGCGCTGGCGGGTTGCGGGCAATGGCGCCGACATGATCCGCCCCGAAGTCATGCAGGCCTTCGTCGATGTTTTCGCCGCCGCGGGCTTCAAGGCCAGCGCCTTCCTGCCGAGCTATGGCCTCGCCGAGGCGACGCTCGCCGTCAGCATCATGCCGTTGGGCGAGGGCATTGTTTCCGACCTGATCGACGAACGCACCCTGTCGGGCACCTGTGGCGGTCGCACCGATGCCCGCCAGCCGACGCGGTTTCGCGCCATCGTCAACTGCGGCAAGGCGGTGCCCGGCCTGACCATCGAAATCCGCGCCGAGGATGGCGTCATCCTGCCCGACCGCAAGATCGGCCGGGTGTTCGTGCGCGGTCTTGGCGTGATGGCCGGCTATTTCCGTGACGTGGAAGCGACCCGGGCGGCGCTGTCGCCCGATGGCTGGCTCGATACCGGCGACATGGGCTATTTGTCGAAGCAATCGATCTTCATCGTCGGCCGCGCCAAGGACATGATCATCATCAACGGCAAGAACCATTGGCCGCAGGATATCGAATGGGCGATCGAACAATTGCCCGGATTCAAGGCCGGCGACATCGCCGCCTTTTCGATCACCACGCCGGGCGGCGAGGAAGCGCCGGCCGTGCTCGTCCAGTGCCGCACGTCGGACGCCGATGAACGCACCATGCTGCGCGATGCGATCCGCACCAAGGTCCGCGCCATCACCGGCATGAGCTGCGTCGTCGAACTGGTGCCGCCACGGACGCTGCCTCGGACGTCTTCGGGCAAGCTTTCGCGCTCCAAGGCGCGCAGCCAATATCTGTCGGGCGAAATCCAGCCGTTCGACGTGGCGGCCTGATTCCGTCTCCGTTCGGAGAGAGGCGCGAATGATCGCCATCACTGGCGGCACCGGCTTTGTCGGGCAACGCGTGCTGGCGCTGGCCGGCGAACCGGTCCGCGCACTTGCCCGGCGGCCGCAACCTGCGCAGGCCGGCGTCGAATGGGTGGCGGGCGACCTGTCCGATGCCGCCGCGCTCGCCCGGCTTTGTGACGGTGCCGACGCGGTCATCCACATCGCCGGCGTGGTCAATGCCCGCGATCGGGCCGGGTTCGATGCGGGAAACCTCGCAGGCACTCAGGCCGTGCTTGCAGCCGCCGCCGATGCCGGCGCCAGGCGGTTTGTCCATGTCTCCAGCCTTGCCGCGCGCGAGCCGAAGCTTTCGATGTACGGCGCGTCAAAGGCCGAGGCCGAGGCGCTGGTCATGGCGTCGCGGCTCGATTGGGTGGGGGTGCGGCCACCGGCGGTCTATGGCCCGGGCGATCGCGAGATGCTCGACCTGTATCGGCTGGCGGCAAAGGGATTTGCAGTGGCGCCGCCGGGGCGCGTCTCTTTCCTCCATGTCGATGATCTCGCCACCGCGCTGCTGGCGCTGGCCGGCGGCGGGCCGTCGAACCGGATGCTCGAGATCGACGACGGCCGCGGCGATACGGCCGCAGGCTATAGCCATGGCGAATTCGCCCGCGCCATCGCCGCCGGGCTGGAGCGGCCGGTGACCGTCTTGCCATTGCCGGCGGCGGCGCTGCGACCGGGGGCCGTCATCGCGACGCTGGCGGCGCGAATAAACGGCGGCCTGCCCAGGCTAAGCCACGACCGGGCGCGCTATATCGCCCATCCCGATTGGGTGGCGCGCGGCGGCAACGCGGCGCTGGCGGATATCTGGATACCACGCTTCGATGCGGCGACGGGGATCGCCGATACGATCGCGGGCTACCGGGCGCGCGGCTGGCTCTAGCGGCTTGGCCCCGCTTTGGCCATTTTGTGCTGCCAAAGCCGGTTCCTATCGAACAGGGCGCGCGTTCGCGCCATCGGGAGCCAGAATGACTGCAAGCGTCAACGATCGTGCCGGGGTCTTTGCCCGCATCCTCGAACTGATCGAGCCCTTGAATCCAAAAAAGCTCGCGCTCGGCGAAAACACCAGCTTTGCCGGCGACCTCGAGATGGATTCGCTGACGGTGATGGACCTTGTCGCCAGCATGGAGGACGAATGGGATATCGTCATGCCATTGAACATGCTTCCAGATCTTGAAACCATCGGCCAGGTTGCCGACGCCGTGACGAGGCTCGTGACCAAATGAGCGACCTGTTCTCCAAGTTCGACGCGCTGATCGCCGAGCGCGAAGGGCTGCTCGCCACCGGCGTCCGCGATCCGTTCGCCATCGTCATGCAGGAGGTCAAATCCCCCACTATCGCCGTCATCGACGGGCGCGAGACGATCCTGCTCGGCACTTACAACTACATGGGGATGACGTTCGACCCCGATGTCATCGCCGCCGGCGAGGAAGCCTTGCGCAAGTTCGGCGCCGGCACCACCGGCAGTCGCGTTCTCAACGGCACCTACCAGGGCCACACCGAGTGCGAGGACGCCTTGAAGGAATTCTACGGCATGGAACATGCCATGGTGTTTTCAACGGGTTACCAGGCCAATCTCGGCATGGTGTCGACGCTCGCCGGCAAGGGCGACTTTGTTATCCTCGATGCCGACAGCCATGCGTCGATCTATGACGGCTGCTATCTCGGCAACGCCGACATCGTGCGCTTCAAGCACAACAGCGTCGATGACCTTGAGAAGCGCCTGCGCCGCCTGCCGCCCGAGGCGCACAAACTGGTCATCCTCGAAGGCGTTTATTCGATGCTCGGCGATATCGCGCCGCTGAAGGAACTCGTCGCCGTCGCCAAGGCGCATGGCACGATGATCCTCGTCGATGAAGCCCACGGCATGGGTTTTTTCGGCGAGCATGGCCGCGGCGTCTATGAGGCCGCGGGCGTCGCCGACGATGTCGATTTCGTCGTCGGGACATTTTCGAAATCGGTCGGCACCGTCGGCGGTTTTTGCGTTTCGAACCACCCCAAGTTCGAGATTTTGCGCCTCGTCTGCCGGCCCTATACCTTTACCGCATCGCTGCCGCCCGCCGTCATGGCCTGCGCCACGACGTCGATCCGCAAGCTGATGCACGCCGGCGACAAGCGCGCCCGGCTTTGGGACATGAGCCGCAAGCTCCACGGCGGCCTGGTGGCGCGCGGTTTCCGGCTGGCGACGAGCACGCCCGAAAGCGCCATCGTTTCGGTGTTGATGCCCGATCAGCAGACCACCGTGCGCATGTGGCAGGCGCTGCTCGAATTGGGCGTCTATGTGAATATGTCGCGGCCCCCGGCGACGCCGGCCGGCATCTTCCTGCTGCGCTGCTCGCTGTGCGCCGAACATTCGGCGGAACAGCTTGAGACGGTGCTCGAACGCTTCGCCATCGCCGGTGCGGCGGTGGGCCTGTTGGCGCAGGCGGCCGAGTGAAGCGCCTCCGGCCGCTTCGACCCGTTATTTCTTGAGGTGATTCGCGGGATGGCGGCGGGACAGCCAGTTCGTCGTTGAAGGATCTGGAAGGTTACCAAGGTTAGTCGGTGACGAAGTTGCGGCGAGTCCGTCAGCTTCCCGCCTTTCGCGCGCCGGATCGGCGCGCGGACATCGGTTGCAGCAGTGTCAAAGAGCCAGCGCCTCGTAACTATAACCAAATAGGACTTTTTGTCAAGATTCGCGACTCGGCAAGTCTGACTTTCCTATTCCGGGTCGCTGGCGTAAACTGTCCGGCGATGAATCGTCGCCACCCGACAACGAGCATGGCCGTCAGCCTCGGCGTGGCCGCCATGCTGCTCGCCGTGCTGCTGCGCCTGATGGTGCCGGCGGGCTGGATGCCGGTCAGCACGGCCGACGGGGTGATGATCACCTTGTGCTCGGGCAATGGTTCGCAGCAAATCGCCGTTGGCAAGCATGGCCAGCCCGTAATACCCGCCCCCGTAACACCCGCCAACGCCGAAACGCCTGCCGGCCCTTGCGCGTTCAGCGGCCTGGGCACCCCGGCATTGGCCGCGGTGCCGGCGGCGGTGGCGCTGCAGATTTTCCTGTTCGTGGCGCTGGGCGTTGCCGCCAGCCCGCGCCCGCGACTTGCGGTGGCGAACTGGCTGCGGCCACCGCTGCGCGGCCCGCCGCTGCGCGCCTGACGCGCCCGGCTTCGATCCGCTCGCTGATCCGAAGCCTGTCCGCTGTCGCCGGTACGGCGACGGCGGCGCGTCACCTGATCCCGTTCGCCTCAGGCCCGGCCCCGCCCGTGCCCGACAACCATTGGCGCGGCGCCAGTCCAAAGCCGCGCCCCCGATCCAGGGACTTCCCCGATGACCAGCGCACACCGCCCACGCCTTCGCCTTTTTGCCACGACCAGCCTTTTCCTGCTTTCCAGCGCCGCCAGCGCCAGCTTCATCGCGAGCGACGACTCCGGCGATGCCATCAATCCCCCGATCATTGTCACGGCCACGACCTTGCGCGATGCCGAAACCGCCGTGGCCCGCGCCCGTATCGCGCGCACCCCCGGCGGCGCCTCGGTCACCGAAGCCCGTGAATTCGCCGACCGGCTGGCGGTAAATTTTCGCGACACCCTGGCCTTTGCTCCCGGTGTCTTCGCCCAGGCGCGCTATGGCGAGGAAGCCCGGCTGTCGATCCGCGGTTCCGGCATCGGCCGCGGCTTCCATCTGCGCGGCATCACCTTGTTGCAGGATGGCGCCCCGATAAACCTTGCCGATGGCGGCGGTGATTTCCAGGAACTCGACCCGGCGGTCTTCCAGCGCATCGAAGTCTATCGCGGCGCCAACGCCCTGCGCTTCGGCAGTTCGAGCCTTGGTGGCGCCATCAATGCCATTACCCCGAGCGGGCGCACGGCACCGTCGCTGGCGCTGCGGCTGGAGGGCGGCAGCTTCGGCACTGTGCGCGGCTCCGTCCAGGCGGGCTTTGCCGATGGTCCCGGCGACGGCTTCATCGCCGTCACCTATCTGCGGGACGACGGCTATCGCGCCCAGAGCGCGCAGGACAAGCTGCGGGTCAATGGCAATGTCGGCATCCGGCTCGGCGATGCCATCGAGACACGCTTTTATGGCAGCATGAATTTCATCGACCAGGAGGTTCCGGGCACACTGACCCGCACCGCCGCGCTGACGACCCCGCGCCTCGCGCCGACCGTCAACATCGCCGGCCTCGCGCCGGCCGTCAACATCGCCAATGATTACGCCCGCGATATCCGGTCACTGCGCCTACAGAACCGCACCACGGTCGATCTGGGCGCGACAAGGGTCGAAGCCGGGGTGTTTCTCAATGCCAAGGATCTGTTCCACCCGATCTTCCAGGTCATCGACCAGAAATCGACCGACTGGGGCGGCTATGCCCGGCTGGACACGGCAGGCGCCGTCGCCGGCATGAAGGTCGAGGCGACGCTGGGCACGACACTGCGCACCGGGCGGATCGCGGCCAGGCAATATGTCAACAATGGTGGCCAGCGCGGCGCGTTGACGGCTGATGCCGTTCAGCGCGCCGATGCCCTTGACGGCTATGCCGAGATGCGGCTGTTCCCGGTTGAAACGCTGGCGCTGGTTGGCGGCATGCAGTTCACTTATGGCAAGCGCCGGATCGAGAATATTCTCGACGCACGCCGCAACGCCAGCCGCAGCTATGACGAATGGTCGCCCAAGATCGGGATATTGTGGACACCGGCGGCGGCGGCGTTGTAGTACCCCGCCGCTTTCTTTGCCGCCATCTCGACCTGGGCGTCGCTGGGAACCAGGTGATCCGGAAGCGAAACACGCTCCACGATTTCGATTCCCTGGCCGACGAGCGCGTC
>JANNJH010000151.1:0-3966 GCA_031405775.1 Sphingomonadales bacterium
TCATCGGGTCGCATTCCTGGCGGCGCCAGCGTCGAACGCTCGGTGCCATCGCCGTTTGCCGGCAATGCCGACCTGACGCTCGATCTCAATGAGCAGGATTTCAGTGCGGCGCGCGCCGTCGCCGACGCCATCAACGCCGCCATCGGTCCAACGAGCGGCACTGCTTCCGGCGGGAGCGCCGCCACAGCGCCCGGCGGGAGCGCCGCCACTGCAATCGACGCCGCCACCATCACCATCCAGGCGCCGGCCGACATCACGCAGCGGATCATGCTGGCGGCCCGCATCGAAAGCCTTGAAGTTCGCCTCGGCGCGCCACCGGCGCGCGTCATCGTCAACGCCCGCACCGGCACCGTCGTCATCGGCGGCGAGGTCCGCATCCTCCCCGCCGCCATCGCACACGGCAACCTCACCGTCCGCATCACCGAAAGCCAGCAGGCCAGCCAGCCCAACGCGCTGGCCGGCGGCAAGACGGTCGTCACCCAGCAATCCGACGTCGCGGCCAGCGAAGGCCAGGGCCGCATGGCATTGTTCCAGCCCGGCGCAAAGCTTGGCGACATCGTCGATGCCGTCAACGCGCTCGGTGCCGCTCCCGGCGATCTCGTCGCCATTCTCGAAGCCTTGAAGGCCGCCGGTGCGCTTCGCGCCGAACTGCTGGTGATCTGATGGAGCTTGCCCCCGCCCGCGCCCCGCTGCCGATCGCGCGCATCCGGCCCGACTGGCCGGGCCTGGCAATTCGGCAAGCCGGGATGGCGCCGCGCGCGCCAGCCCGCACCGCCGCCCAGACCGCCGATGTCGCCCATAAATTCGAAACGCTGATCGCCGAAACGCTGCTGCGCTCGGCGCGCGCCGCCAACCTTGGCGATGACGGGCTTGGCGAAACCGGCGGCAACATCCGCGACATGGTCGACCATGCCCGCGCCGAAGCCATCGCCCGCGCCGCGCCGATGGGTGTCGCCCGGCTGCTGGCGCGCGAAACCGCCAACACCAGCGGCGCGGCGCCTGCGCCTGAAGCCGCCAACAAAAGCGAGACGCCGCGATGACCGACCTTCTCGGCATCGGCGCCGCCGGCGTCCGCGCCTATCAGGCGGCGCTGGTCATCACCGGCGACAATGTCGCCAACGCCGACAATGAAACCTATGTGCGCCGCTCGATAAAGCTCGTCACCGGGCCGACCGGCGCTGGCACGGCCTTGTCGCGCGATGTCGCCACCGGCGCGGGCGTCAGCGCCGGCGACATCAGCCGTTCCACCGACGCCCTCAAGACCAACGCCGCCCGCGTTGCCGCCGGCGACAGCGCCCGCTTCAATGCGCGCTCGGACTGGCTCGGCCGGTTGCAAGCCACCGTCACCAGCAGCGAACTCGACGCGAGAATTGGCGGCTTTTTCGACGCCGCCACCGATCTTGCGTCCGCTCCGACATCGACAGCAGCGCGGACGATCTTCCTCGATCGCGCCGACCAGGCCGGCGCCGGCTTCAACCGCCTCGGCAGCGACCTGTCGCAACTCAGCAATGATCTCCAGTCCGCCGCCGACACAGCGACCAGCGAAGTCAACGCCATCACCTCGGCACTGGCGCGGGTCAACGACGAACTACGCCGCACCCAATCGGGGGGCGCCGCTGCCAACGGCCTGCTCGACAGCCGCGACAGCCTGCTCGCCGACCTGGCGAGCCGTGTCCGCATCAGCGTCAGCGAAGGTGCGCGCGGCACCGTCACCGTCAAGATCGGATCGGGGGGCGCGGCGGCGACGCTGGTTCCCGCCAATGGCGCCGCTGTCCGCATCGCTGTCCGCGACGGTGCCAGCGGCGCCGAAATCATCCTCGATCCGACGCACGCCGCCACCGTGCTGCGCCTGCCCGCCAGCGGCAGCCTTGCCGGCCTGGTCGAAGCCGCACGCCAGGTCAGCGCCGCGCGCAGCGACCTCGACGCGCTGGCGACGCGCTTCGCCGCCGACGTCAACGCCTGGTCGACCGCCGGCACCGATGCGCTCGGCGATCCCGGCACGGCGCTGTTCAACACCCAAAGCATCACCGTTACCCCCGGCAAGGCCAATGCCGGCGCCGCCGCCGTCGATGTCGGCGTCGCCGATGGCGCGACGCTGGCGCCGGATGGCTATCGCCTGCTCCGCGACGCCGCCGGCTGGACCTTGTCGCGCACCGACGGCAGCGCCAGCATCACCGGCCCCGGCGCCATCAGCCTCGACGGCGTCACCGTCCGCCCCGGCAGCAGCGCGCGCGATGGCGACAGCTGGTTCCTCGATGTCAGCGGCGGCGCCATCGGGCTGTCGCTGCGACCGATCGGCCCGCAACGGCTTGCCGTCGCCGATCGCTTCATCGCCGACACCGCCGCCGCCAACAAAGGCGACGGCCGGCTGCAACTCGATGCCGACCCCAGCGCCGCCGCCTTTGCCCCGGCGCCGCCGTATCGCATCACCGTCACCGCCTTTGCCGCCGGCAGCGGCAGCGCCGACATCACCGACATCGCCACCGGAACCGTGATTGCCACCGTGGCACTCGACGGCAGCCGCATCGTCGGCGCCGGCTTCGGCATCACGCTGAGCGGAGCGCCGGTGGTTGGCGACAATTTCCGCATCCTCGCCACCGGCGCCGGCAGCAGCGACAATGGCAATATCCGCGCGCTGGCCGGCGTCCGCGGCCGCGCCGGGGCCGGTGGCACCATCGAGACCAGCCTCGACGCCAGCATCGCCGGCATTGCCGCGCGGCTCGCGGAAACCGATCGGCTGGCGGCGGCGGCGCTGTCGGTAAAGCAGGATTCGGCCAGCGCCCGCGATGCCGTCTCGGGGGTCGATCTCGATCGCGAGGCCGCCGAACTGACCCGGCTCCAGGTCGCCTATCGCGCCAATGCCCAGGTCATCGCGGCGGCGCGCGACCTGTTCGATACGCTGTTGCGGATCGCCCAATGACGCAGGTGAATACCCGCGCCGCGCACGCCGCTTCCGTCGCCCGCATGAGCAGCCTGAGCGCCGCCGTCGAGACGCTGCAAGGCCAGATCGCCACCGGCAAGCGCGTCGTCGCCCCCGCCGATGATCCGGTCGCCTTCACCCGCGCCGCGGTCTTGCGCCGTGCCGATACCGCGGCCCAGGCCAGCCAGCGCGGCATCGATGCCGCCAGCCGCCGCCTCACCGCCACCGATATCGCGCTTGAAGGCATCACCAATATTGTCCAGCGTGCCCGCGAACTGGCGCTTGCCGGCAGCAACGGCACGCTTTCGGCCGCCGATCGCGGCATCCTCGCCACCGAAGTCACCGAGCTTCGCGACCAATTCAGCGGCCTTGCCGAAGCCCGCGGCAGCGATGGCGAGCGATTGTTCGGCGGTGCCGCCGCCGACCGCCCGGCCTATGGCATCGACAGCAATGGCGTCATGGTCTGGCAGGGCGCCGGCCCCGCCCCCGCCGTCGAAGTCGGCGGCGCGCTGGTCGCCAGCGGCATCGATGGCCCGCAGGCCTTTGGCAGCAACGATGCGGCAACCGGCGCGCAGGACCTGTTCGCGACGCTGACCAGCTTGCAGGCATCGTTGCGGCAACCCGACAAGGTGCTGCGCGAGGCCGGGATGGCGACGACGCTCGACCAGCTCGACAGCCATGTCACCCGGCTGGCGACGGCGCGCGCCACCGCCGGCGCCCGGCTGGCGCGGCTCGAAACCGAAGCCGAGCGCATCGCCAAGTCCAGCCTCGCCACCCAGACCGACCTGTCGAAGCTCGAAAGTCTCGACATGGCCGAAGCCATCGCCCGGCTCCAGCGCCTGCTCACCGTGCTACAGGCGACTCAGGGCAGTTTCGTCGCCACCACCAAGCTCAGCCTGTGGGATCAGCTGCGGTAGCTGCGATCCGGCGCGCTGGCACCACGCCGCCTAACATTCATTAACGCTTCCCCGCAGCGCTTTCGACCCGGAAGAATCGGGTCGGCGCTCTATCTCTTTGGTCTGCCGCGTTTTCTTAAGCATCAAATG
>JANNJH010000152.1:0-2220 GCA_031405775.1 Sphingomonadales bacterium
ATCGCGAGAAACTATCAGAATATTGTGATGATCTCGACTATTCTTAGCACAATCTATAATCCATTCCCAATTTATCGCATCTCCAATGGACGTATCATTGCTCTTTCTAGGAGGATATCCGAGGATAAATCTTTTCTTCGCTAAATTCCGTATAGTGAACCTCTTAACTTGAGGTCTTTTAAGATTTTGATCAGAGTTGTGATCAAACAATTTCACAAGAGATCGATAGACAACATCATACCGCGCAGGATCATTTAAGATTTGCTGAAGTTTTTCACTAACCTTCTTCTGCTTTTCGACGGCTCCCTTAATAGAATTTACCAACGCCTTCGCTGGTTTCGAATCGGCAACAATCATAGGAAGTCTTTGTTCAACAGGTTTAGTAATGTTCTTCATTCCTTCAAGTATGACCTTTTGCCTATTTTTTAGAAACTCCATACGGACTTGTTCGGTAACAATAAAAGAATCCTTATGGCGAACGATTCCTGCTAACTGTCGAGCAGCACTCTCGCCAGGTAATCTGTAAAAATCGAGCATGATATTCGTATCAAGAAATATCAGCCATTTTTCGCGCGCAGGTGCCTTTGCCATTCCTTTGGTTACCATAGACCAAAGGAATGGCAACCGTATAAAATAACTAAAGCTTAAACCAAGAGGTTGGCTGGTCCGCAGCAGAAGGTGTTATCCCTAGACCAATGCCTGCTCCAGCGCTTCGCTCGCTGTCAGCCACTTGGCTTCGCTGGCGGCAAGCGCGCGTTCGGTTTCACCGCGCAGCCGCATCAAGTCGCTGGCCGGGCGGTGGACGTCGGAGGCATTGGCGGATTTGGGATCGAACAACGCGCGGTCGAGCTCGCCGATGCGCGCCGTCAACCGCGCGGTTTCGGCCTCGGCGTCCTTGACCGCCTTGCGGAACGAAGCCGAAGCTTCGCGCGCGGCGGCGGCGGCCTTGCGGTCGTCCTTCTTGTTGGTCTTCGACTTGCTGCCTTCGGGCGCGGCGGCGCTCTTGCCGAGAATCGAGTCGGTGTAATCGTCCAACGACCCGGGGAATTCGACGGCGCGGCCGGCATCGACGAGCACCAGCCGGTCGGCGCTGGCCTCGATCATGTGGCGATCATGGCTGACGACGACGACGGCGCCTTCATAATCGTTGAGCGCCTGGACCAGCGCCTCGCGCGTATCGACGTCGAGATGGTTCGTCGGTTCATCGAGGATGAGCAGGTGCGGCGCGTCGCGGGTGATCAGCGCCAATGCCAGCCGGGCCTTTTCGCCGCCCGACATCTTGCCGACCTTTTGTTCGGCCATGCCGCCCGAAAAGCCGAAGCGGCCGAGCTGGGCGCGGACGGCGGATGGATTGCTGCCCCGCATCAGCCGGCTCATATGTTCGAGCGGCGTGTCGTCGCTGTCGAGCTCCTCGACCTGATATTGGGTGAAATAGCCGACGCGCAGCTTGCCCGGCGCCGCGACATGGCCGGCCATCGCCTTCAACTGCCCCGACAGCAGCCCCGACAGCAGCCGCGCCAGAGTCGTCTTGCCGTTGCCGTTACGCCCGAGCAACGCCAGCCGGTCATCGGGATCGAGCCGCAGGTCGATGTGTTCGAGCACGGGCTTGTCGTTATAACCCACCGTGGCGTTTTCGATCAACACCAGCGGCGGCTTCAGCCGCGCCGGCGACGGGAAGTTGAAGACCAGCGACGGATCGGTGACGGCCTCGGCGATCGGCTGCATCCTGGCCAGCGCCTTTTGCCGCGATTGCGCCTGTTTGGCGGTGGAGGCGCGGGCACTGTTGCGGGCGACATAGTCCTGCAGCTTGGCGCGCTGGGTGGCCTGCGCCTCGCGCGCCGAGGCAAGCTGCGCCAGGCGTTCGGCACGCTGGCGCTCGAAATCGTCATAACCGCCGGGGTAGAGGCTGATCTTGCCAGCTTCGAGATGCAGAATATGGTCGACGACGTTGTTGAGCAGATCGCGTTCGTGGCTGATGACGACGATGGTGGCGCGATAGGTTTTCAGGAACGATTCGAGCCACATCGTCGCTTCGAGATCGAGATGGTTCGACGGTTCATCGAGCAGCAGCAGGTCGGGCTGCGAGAACAATAGCGCCGCCAGCGCGACGCGCATCCGCCAGCCACCCGAATAGCTGTCGAGCGGGCGATGCTGGGCCGCCTCGTCGAACCCCAGCCCGACGAGGATGCGGCTGGCGCGCGCCGCGGCGGTATAGGCATC
>JANNJH010000153.1:0-1525 GCA_031405775.1 Sphingomonadales bacterium
GCCAGATCGAACGGCGCGACGCCGACGCGCTCGCCGATCGCCTGCTCGGCATCGAAACCGGCGTCTCGGAACCGGCGGCGACGGTGCTGGCGGGCCGTGACGGGGCGGTGACGGACGCCTTTGCCGTGCAGTGCGTGCATCGGCTGCGGGACAAGGATGATGACGTCGCAGCGGCGTTGACGTGGCTCGACGAGCGGCTGGCGCAACGCGCGACTTCGATCCACGCAGCGACGCTCGCCGAGCAAGAACGGCAGATCGGCGCGACGGTGACCGTGCGCAACATCATCACCAGCATGCGGGTGATCTCGGAAGTCGACTGGCCCCAGCTTTTCGAACGCATGTGCCCGGTCGACGATCTGCTCGGCGTCGATCAATCCTATGGCGCGATGGATTTCGCCAGCCGCAATTTCTATCGCACCGCCATCGAGGAGCTGGCGCGAGCGTCGCCGCTGTCCGAACTGGAAATCGCGGCGCGCGCCGTGCATGCCGCCCGCAAGGCCGGGCTTCCCGATGGCACGCCCGACCCGCGGCGCGCCGATCCCGGCTATCACCTGTTCGCGGCCGGTCGCGCTGCCCTTGAGGCGGAAATCGGCTATCGGGCGCCGGTCCGCGCCTGGCCGCGCCGGCTTGGCCAGGCCTTCGGGATACGCGGCTATTGGGCGGTCATCCTGTTGGTGGCGGCGCTGATCCTGCTCGTCCCGATTCGCGCCCTCGCCGGAATGGGCTTCGACGCCGGCTGGCCAGCCGGCATGGGCTTCGACGCCGGCTGGCTGTCCGTGCTGGTGCTGTTGGGAGCGATCCCGGCGCTCGACGCCGCCGTGGCGTTGGTCAACGCCGGCGTCACCCGCAGCATTTCCCCGACGATCCTGCCGGCGCTGGAACTGCGCGGCGGCGTCCCGGCCGAACTGCGGACGCTGGTCGCGGTGCCGGTGTTGCTGACGTCGACCGCAAGCATCGCCGAGCAGATCGAGGCGCTCGAGATCCACCACCTCGCCAGCCTTGAAGGCGATGTGCATTTCGCGCTGCTGTCCGACTGGGCCGATGCCGCGACCGAGACCACCGAGTCCGACGCGGCGCAGCTGGCGACGGCGATCGAGGGCATCGCCCGGTTGAACGTCGGCCACGCGGCGCTTGCCGGCGGTGACCGGTTCTTCCTGCTGCACCGGCGCCGGGTGTGGAGCGCCAGCGAGCAAGCCTGGATCGGCTGGGAACGCAAGCGCGGCAAGCTCCACGAACTCAATCGCCTGCTCCGCGGCGCTACCGACACCAATTTCATCACCGGCGATAACGCCCCGCAGGGTGTGCGTTTTGTCATCACGCTCGACGCCGACACCAGGCTGCCGCGCGACACGGTGCGGCGGCTGATCGGGAAATTGGCCCACCCCCTCAACCGGCCGCGCTTCGATCCCGGGGTCGGCCGCGTCGTCGAAGGTCATGGCATCTTGCAGCCACGGATCACGCCATCGCTGGCGATTGGTCATGAAGGCTCGTTGTTCCAGCGGCTGTTTTCGAGCCACGGCGGCAT
>JANNJH010000154.1:0-9266 GCA_031405775.1 Sphingomonadales bacterium
GCGCATTGAAGAGCGCCGGGGCCGCCGAGATGATATTGGCAATCGAGGGGATCGCGCACGGCGACGCCTCCGATCTGGTCGCGACAGTGGGCCGGATCGACGCCAGGCCCGGCGCGGCCAACGTCATTCCCGGCGAGGTTCGCTTCACCATCGATATCCGGTCGGGCGATGTTGCCCGCCGCGACCGGGCCGCAGCGGCAATCCTCGACCGGGTCGCGGCGATCGCCGATCGTCGCGGACTCGACTCCGCCGCCGAGTGCATCCACGACCTGCCCGCCAGCCCTTGCGATTCGGCGCTGATGGGTTTGATGGACGCCGCCATCGCCGATGCCGGGCAGCCGCTGCGCCGGCTCGTTTCAGGCGCGGGCCATGACGCGATGGTGATGGCGGCGCTCTGCCCCACCGCAATGCTGTTTATCCGCTGCCGGGGCGGCATCAGCCACAATCCCGCTGAACATGTCGATCCGGCCGACGCCGAAATCGCGCTGCGGGTCATGTCCGGCTTTATTGATCGGCTGGGAGCGGCGCATGGTGGCAATTGACCCGCTGTTGTTCGGCGAGATCGACCCGCCCCAGCGGCTATTGATGGGTCCGGGGCCGGTCAACGCCCATCCGCGCGTGTTGAGGGCGATGTCGGCCGACCTGCTCGGTCAGTTCGATCCCGAGATGACGGCGTACATGAACCAGGTGATGGCGCTGTATCGGCCGGTGTTCGGCACCGCGAACCACTGGACGATGCTGATCGACGGCACCGCCCGCGCCGGCATCGAGGCGGCGCTGATCAGCCTCGTCGCGCCCGGCGAGACCGTGCTGGTTGTCGATTTCGGCCGCTTCGGGCTGCTGCTCACCGAGATTTTGACGCGGATCGGCGCGGTGGTCGAGCGTGTCGACGCGCCCTGGGGGGAGGTGGTCCCGCTCGACGCGATCGCGCGGGCGATCGAGCGCGTCGGGCCAAGGCTCGTCGCGTCGGTGCATGGCGACACGTCGACGACGATGGCGCAGCCGCTGGAGGGCCTTGGCGCGCTCTGCCGCGCGGCCGGGGCGCTCAGCTATGTCGACGCGACGGCGACGATCGGCGGCATGGAGGTCGCGACCGATCGCTGGGGCATCGACGTGGTGACATGCGGACTGCAGAAATGCCTCGGCGGCCCCTCGGGCTCCGCGCCGATCACGATTTCCGACGCCGCCGCCGAACATATCTTCGGGCGCCGCCATGTCGAGCAGGGCATCCGCCGCGCCGACATCGTCGATGGCCCGGGTCCGCGCATCGGCTCCAACTATTTTGACCTCGCGATGATCATGGATTATTGGTCCGAGAGGCGCCTGAACCATCACACCGAGGCAACTTCGATGCTGTACGCCGCGCGGGAGTGCGCCCGGCTGGCGCTCGGTGAGGGGCTGGAAGCGCGCTTTGCCCGCCATGCGGCGGCGGGTCGCGCGATGACCGCCGGGCTGCGCGCGATGGGCCTGACAATATTCGGCGACGACGCGCATCGCATGACCAATGTCACGGGCGTCCATATCCCCGACGGCGTCGACGGCGAGCGCATCCGGACGGCGATGCGCGAGCATTTCGAGATCGAGATCGGCACTGCCTTCGGCCCGCTGCAGGGGCGTATCTGGCGGATCGGCGCGATGGGATATAACGCCATGAAGCACAAGCTGCTGTTGACCCTGGCGGCGCTGGAGGCCTGTCTGCGCGCCGAGGGGTTCGTCCTGCCGCCCGGCGCGGCGGTCGCCGCGGCGCTCGCGGCGTGGCACGCTTGACGATGCCGCGCGATCTTGTCGGCCATGGCACCGCCCCGCCCGATCCCGCCTGGCCGGGCGGCGCGCGCATCGCCGTGCAGTTCGTCATCAACTACGAGGAGGGGGCCGAGAATTGCGTCCTCAACGGCGACCTGGGTTCGGAAGCCTTTCTGTCCGAGATGGTCGGCGCGCCGAGCCATCCCGCGCGGGCGATGGCGATGGAAAGCCTGTACGAATACGGCAGCCGCGCCGGTTTCTGGCGACTCCACCGGCTCTTCACCCGGCGCGGGCTGCCCGTCACGGTCTTCGGCGTCGCCAAGGCGATGGAGATGAATCCCGCCGCCGTCGCGGCAATGCGCGCCGCCGACTGGGAAATCGCCAGCCACGGCCTGCGCTGGATTGATTATCAGAACATCTCCGAGGACGTTGAACGCGCCGACATCGCCGCGGCAGTGGCACTTCACACGCGCCTGACCGGAACGCGCCCGCTTGGCTGGTATCAGGGGCGAAGTTCGCCGAACACCGCGCGCCTGGTGGCCGAAGACGGCGGCTTCGTCTATGATGCCGACAGTTATGCCGACGATCTGCCTTACTGGAACCGACTTCACGGCAAGCCGCAATTGATCGTGCCTTACACACTCGATGCCAACGACATGAAGTTCGTCGCGTACAATGGTTTCGCCGATGGCGAGCCGTTCTGGCGCTATCTGCGCGACACCTTCGACCAGCTCCGCGAAGAAGGCGGGCGGATGATGTCGGTCGGCCTCCACGGTCGCATCGCCGGTCGCCCGGGCCGCGCCCGCGCGCTTGCCCGCTTTCTCGATTACGTCATGGCGTCGGGCGATGCCTGGGTGGCGCGGCGCATCGATATCGCGCGCCACTGGATCGAAAGGCATCCGGCATGACGATCAACGATCCCGCGTTGCTGGCGGAGGTAACGCAAGCCTTTCACGCCTATGAATGCGCGCTGATGGCCGACGACATCGCCGCGATGGATGCGCTGTTCCACGATGCACCGACCACCAACCGTTACGGCGTCGGCGAAGTATTGTACGGTATCGAAGCGATCCGGAAATTCCGCGAGGGCCGTGGCGGCGCGCCGCGACGCACGCTCGGCAAGGTCGCGATCACGGTTTATGGCGACGGTTTCGCCACCGTGGATGCGGAATTCTCTCGCGCGGCCAGCGACCGCCGAGGTCGCCAGACCCAGAGCTGGGTCAGATTTCCGGGCGGGTGGAAAATGGTCTCGGCGCATGTCAGCCTGGAAGGGGACACGCCTTGACCGCGTTGTTCGAGCATAGCGCCTGGGTCGAGCGGCGCGCCGATGCCCGGCCGTCGTCGGGCAACCGCCACGCCGACCTGATGGCCGTCGTCGCTGCCGCGAGCGCCGAGGAGCAGCTGGCGCTGATTCGCGCGCACCCCGAACTGGCGGGCAAGGCCGCGGTCGACCGAACGCTGACCGAAGCGTCCGCCGCCGAACAGGCTTCGGCCGGGCTCGACCGGCTGACGCCCGAGGATTTTGACCGCTTCCACGCGCTCAATGCCGCGTATAGCGAACGCTTCGGTTTCCCGTTCGTCATCTGCGTCCGCCTGACCGACAAGGCGGGCATCCTCGCCGCAATGACGCATCGCCTCGGCAACGAGCGTGCGACGGAGATCGCGACTGCGCTTGCCCAAATCGGCGAGATCGCGCGGCTGCGGTTGGAGGAACCGGCATGAGCATCCGCGATGCCATCGGCTTGCCCGCGCTCGGGACGGAGCTTGCCCGGCAGCTCGCGCTGATCGGTCATGGCGGCGCGGACTGGCTGCGGCCGCGGCGCCATTCCGACGGCCATGTCCATGACGTCGTGATCGTCGGCGGCGGGCAGAGCGGGCTCGCCGCGGCGTTCGGCCTGTTGCGCGAGCGCGTTTCGAACATCCTGGTCATCGACGATAATCCCGTCGGGTTCGAGGGTCCGTGGGAGACCTATGCGCGGATGCTGACGCTGCGCACGCCCAAAACGCTGAATCCGATCGATTTCGGCGTGCCGGCGCTTAGTTACCGGGCGTGGTGGGAAGCGCAGCACGGCGCCAAGGGCTGGGCGGCGGTCGAAAGTATCGCGCGCGGCGACTGGATGACCTACCTGCGCTGGTATCGCCGCGTGCTTGCCTTGCCCGTCCGTAACGCGACCCGGCTGACGCTGATCGAGCCGCTCGGCGACGGCCTCCACCGGCTGCATCTGGCGGGACAATCGCCGCTGCTGGCGCGAAAGCTGGTTCTGGCGACGGGCATCCAGGGCGGCGGCGAATGGCATGTGCCGCCGATGATCGGTGACGCCCTGCCGCGCCGTCTTTATGCCCATACCAGCGAACCGATCGAATATGCCGCGCTGGCGGGCAAGCGGATCGGCATCCTTGGCGGCGGCGCCTCGGCGTTCGACAACGCCAATGCGGCGTTGGCCGCGGGGGTCGGCGAGGCGCATGTCTTCATCCGTCGAACGGTCCTGCCGCGCATCAACCCGATCCGCTTCATGGAACGCGTCGGTTTCACCGGCCGCTATCCGGCGCTCGACGACGCAGCCAAATACGCGGTGATGGCGGCGTTTATCGGCCACAACCAGCCGCCGACCAACGACACGTTCGAGCGCGCGTCGGCGCGGCCCGGTTTCATGCTCCATCTGGGGGCACCGTGGCGCGCGGTGGCGGCCCATGACGACATCGTGCGGATCACCACGCCGCAGGGCGAGCATGATTTCGAGTTCGTCGTGCTGTCGACCGGGCTGGTCAGCGACCCCGGATTGCGCCCCGAACTCCGGCTCGTGGCGAACCGGATCGCGCGCTGGGCCGACCGCTTCACCCCGCCACGCGGCGAAGCCAACGCGCTGCTCGACGCGCATCCCTATCTCGGGCCGGGCTTCGAGCTGTTGCCGCGCGAGCCCGATGACGCGACCGCGCTGCACGGCCTGTTCGCCTTCAACTATTCGGCGCTGCTCAGCCTCGGGCTTTCGGCATCGTCGCTATCGGGATTGGCGACGGCGCTGCCGCGCCTGATCAACGGCATCGCCGACCAGCTGTTCCTCGACGACCGGACGGCACTGGTCGCCGACCTGCTCGCCTATGACGAGGCCGAGTTCGTCGGCGAATGGCCGCAGCATCGCCGCGAGGCCGCGACATGAGCAGCCTGTCGACGCACGTGCTCGACACCGCGCACGGCCGGCCGGCTGCGGACGTGGCGGTGCGTCTGTCGAGCGCCGATGGCACGCTGCTATTCTGCGCGGTCACCGATCGGGATGGCCGCTGTCCGGGGCTGCCGGCCCTTGACGCGGGCCGCTACCGCCTCGAATTCGCGGTCGCCGCCTATTTTCGCGGCGTCGGCGTCGTGCTGTCCGATCCGCCGTTCCTCGACATTATCGCCATCGACTTCGGCATAACCGAGGCGAGCGGCCATTATCACGTGCCACTGCTTGTCTCGCCCTACGGCTATACAATTTACCGGGGGAGCTGAGATGAGCCTGCGCTTCATCCTTGATAATCGGGTCGTCGAGATCGCCAACGTCGATCCTACCGCGACGCTGCTCGACCATCTGCGCTACCGCATGGCACGGACCGGCACCAAGGAGGGCTGTGCCGAAGGCGATTGCGGGGCCTGCACCGTCCTCGTCGGGGAGCTTGATGCCGGGCAACAGGCGGTGCGATGGCGGGCGGTCAACGCCTGCATCATGTTCCTGCCGATGTTGCACGGCAAGGCGCTGCTGACCATCGAGAGCCTGGCGCGGGACGGCGCGCTCAATCCGCTGCAGGCCTATATGGCGGGCAATGGCAGCTCGCAGTGCGGCTTTTGCACGCCGGGCTTCGTCATGTCGCTTTATGGGCGATGCATCGGTGCCAGCGGCCACGCGCTGCCGGTCGCCGATGTGATCGCCGGCAATCTGTGTCGGTGTACCGGCTACGGCCCGATCCTTGAGGCCGCGGATGCCGTGCGACTGGACCGCGACGATAGCGAACTTGTCACCATGCTGAGAAATTTGGCGACACCCGACACCGTATCGGGGGAATTTGGCGATCGCCGCTGGTTCCGTCCGGGCACGGCGGCGGCACTGGCCGAGCTGGTTGCCGCTTATCCGGATGCGTGTCTCGTGGCGGGAGCGACCGATGTCGGACTGTGGGTCACCAAGGGCCTGCGGACCATCGCCACGCTGATCTTTCTCGGCGACATCGCCACGCTTGGCGCGATCATCGAGACGGACGACGGGCTGACCATCGGGGCCGCGGTGCGCTATGCCGATGCACACGACGCGTTGGCGCGGCTGCATCCCGACCTCGGCGAACTGACGCGGCGTTTTGGCGGTCTTCAGGTGCGCCACGCGGCAACGGTCGGCGGCAATATCGCCAACGGATCGCCGATCGGCGACGGACCGCCGGCGCTTATCGCGCTCGGCACGACGCTGACCTTGCGCAGCACGGCAGGGTGCCGGACGATCCCGCTCGAGGATTATTTCCTTGGCTATGGCAAGCAGGATCGGCAGCTTGGGGAATTTGTCGAGAGCCTCCATGTGCCGCGGCCCGGTTCCGACGATGTTTTCCATGTCTCCAAGCTGTCGCGCCGGTTCGACAGCGATATCTCGGCGGTGTGCGGCGCGTTCCGGCTGACCGTGCGCGACGGGTTGATCGTGAACGCGCGGATTGCCTTTGGGGGCATGGCCGCGACACCGAAACGCGCCGCCGGATGCGAAGCGGCGCTGATCGGCAAGCCCTTCACCCAGGCGACAATCGTCACCGCCGCAGCGGCGTTGCGCGGCGATTACACACCATTGAGCGATGTACGCGGGTCCGCTGCCTATCGGCTCGAAGTCGCGGCCAGCCTGCTCATGCGCCTATGGTACAAGACGCAGGGCGAGGCGATCTCCGTGCTGGAACTGGCGGCCGCCGATGACTGACGATTGCAATGCCCGGCCTGTCGTTTCGAAGCCGTCCAATCCGCATGACAGCGCCTGCCTCCATGTCAGCGGCACCGCCTGCTATGTCGACGATGTCGGCGAACCCGTCGATCTGCTGCATCTGGCGTTCGGGCAGAGCAGCGAAGCGCACGCGCGGATCGTGGCGATGGACCTTACGGCGGTGTGGGCGGCCGATGGCGTCGTGGCGGTGTTTACAGCGGCCGACATCCAGGGCGCGAACGACGTCAGTCCGGTGGCGGGAGACGACCGCCTGCTTACCGATGGCGAGGTGCTGTGCGTCGGCCAGGCGGTCTTCCTTGTTGCGGCGACCAGCCAGCGCGCCGCGCGCGCGGCGGCGCGGCTCGGTCGCATCGACTATGCCCCGCTGCCGGCCTATTTGACGATCGACGCGGCACGCGCGGCCGCTTCGCTGATCGAACCGACGCAGCGCATGGCGCGCGGCGATGCACAGGCCGCGATCGAGGCCGCGCCGCACCGCGTCGCCGACGGTTTCGACATGGGCGGCCAGGAGCATTTCTACCTCGAAGGACAGGTAGCCCTCGCCACGCCGGGCGAGGATGGGCAAATACACCTGCTGAGCTCGACCCAGCATCCGAGCGAGATCCAGCATCTCGTCGCGCTGCTGCTGTGCCGCCGCTCGTCGGACATCACGGTCGAGGTGCGTCGCATGGGCGGCGCGTTCGGCGGCAAGGAAACGCAGGCGGCGCTGTTCGCAGCGGCCGCGGCGCTGGTCGCGGACCGGACCGGACGGCCCGCCAAATTTCGCTGCGACCGCGACGACGACATGATCATGACCGGCAAGCGGCACGACTTCCGCGTCGCCTATGATGCCGGGTTCGACGACGATGGCCGTATCCTTGGATTGCGGCTTCGGCTGGCGTCGCGTTGCGGCGCCACCGTCGATCTGTCGCCGGCGATCAACGACCGGGCGATGTTCCACAGCGATAATTGCTATTGGTTGCCGGCGGTCGAGATCGTTTCGGAACGCCTCAAGACGCATACCGTCTCCGCCACCGCCTTTCGCGGCTTCGGGGGACCGCAGGGCATGCTGGCGATCGAGCGCGTCATCGATGCCGTCGCGGCGCGGCTCGGGCGCGATCCGCTCGATGTGCGGCTCGCCAATCTTTACGGACCGGGACGCGACGTGACGCCCTATGGCATGACGGTCACCGATAATATCGCGCCGCAAATCATCGCCCGGCTGCGCGCCGACGCCCGCTATGATGCGCGGCGGCAGGCGGTGGAGGCGTTCAACGCGCGCCACACTGTCCTCAAAAAGGGTATCGCGCTGACGCCGGTCAAGTTCGGCATCAGCTTCACCACCACCCATCTCAACCAGGCGGGGGCGCTGGTCCACGTCTATGCGGACGGCAGCATCCAGATCAATCACGGCGGCACCGAGATGGGCCAAGGCCTGTACACCAAGGTCGCGCAAATCGTCGCGGACGTCTTTGCCGTGCCGGTGTCGCAGGTACGGATCACCGCGACGCGCACCGACAAGGTGCCCAACACCTCGGCGACGGCGGCATCGGCGGGCGCGGATCTCAACGGCATGGCGGCTTATAACGCGGCGATGACGATCAGGGAGCGGCTGACCGGCTTCCTGTCGCGGAGCTTTGACCGAACGGCCGACGAGGTGCGTTTTACCGCCGCCGGCGTCCGCGTCGGCGCGGAGCTGCTGGGCTTTGGCGACCTGTGCCGCAAGGCGTATATGGGCCGGATTTCGCTATCCGCGACCGGCTATTACGCCACGCCGGACCTCGCCTACGACCGCGCCGCGCATTGGGGACGTCCTTTCTATTATTTCGCCTATGGTGCCGCCGTCGCCGAGGTGGCGATCGACACGCTGACCGGCGAGCACAAGGTACTCGCGGTCGATATCGTCCACGACGTCGGCCGATCGCTCAATCCGGCGATCGATACCGGCCAGATCGAGGGCGGCTTTATCCAGGGCCAGGGCTGGCTGACGACCGAGGAACTGGTGTTCGACGCGCACGGGCGGTTGCTCACCCATTCGCCCGCCACCTACAAGATTCCGACCGCATCCGATCGGGCGCGCCACTTCACGATCGCGTTCTGGGACGGCGAGAATGTCGAGCCAACGATCAACCGGTCGAAGGCGGTGGGCGAACCGCCGTTCATGCTCGCCATCTCGGTGTTTTCCGCGTTGTCCCAGGCGATCGCCGCGACCGCCCCTGAACGGCGCAGCGTGCCGCCACTCGATGCACCGGCGACGCCCGAGGCCATTTTGCGGGCGATCGCCGGACATCGCGGCGCATGACCATGTGGCTCCGCTGGTTGCGCGATGTCGCGGCCCACGAACCCAGCGCCATGGTCAGCGTCCTCGCCAGCGAGGGATCGCCACCCTCGCTGGCGTTGTTTTCTTGATCGAACTCAGGAAGGAGAGGGCACTAATCGCCACTGATTCACACTAATCGGTAGAGGCGCGGGCGGGGTCTGCCCCTCCCCATTCCCCACTCCTTCACCCACCCAGCCGCAAACTCGCGACCGAGGCAATCGCCAGCAGCGCCGCCGTGATCCAGAAGCGGACCACGATCTTCATTTCGTGCTCTCCCCCGAAGA
>JANNJH010000155.1:0-3269 GCA_031405775.1 Sphingomonadales bacterium
GGATGTGATGATGCGGCTGGCCCCCGAGCATTTCGCCGAAGGCCTGCACGGCCGCATCTATGAAGCGATCCTGCGGCTGAACAATCGCAAGATGGCGGCGACTCCGGTGACGCTGAAGCCGCTGTTCGAGGCCGACCCGGCGATGATCGAGATCGGCGGCACGGCCTATCTGGCGGGCCTGACCCAGCATTCGGGCGCATTGATCGCCGCCAAGGATTTTGCCCAGCAAATCTATGACCTCGCCTTGCTGCGCGAACTGATCCGCGTCGGGCGTGAAATGGCGCTCAATGCCGCCGATACGTCGAAGGATGTGGCGCCGCTCGAACAGATCGAAAGCGCCGAAATGGCGCTGTACAAGGTTGCCGAAGCCGGCGAAGTCGCGGGCGCGGTCAAGACCTTTGGCCAAGCCACCCGCGAAGCCATCGACATGGCCGACCGCGCCATGAAGTCCGGCGGTCATTTGTCGGGTTATACCACCGGCCTCAACGCGCTGAACGAAAAGATCGGCGGGCTGCACAAGTCGGATCTCGTCGTCCTGGCGGGTCGCCCTGCCATGGGCAAGACCGCGTTGGCCACGAACATCGCCTTTGCCTGCGCCCAGCGTTTCATCCAGGACCTGGCGCGCGGTATCGACCCCGAGAAATCCAGCGGTGCCGCGGTGGCGTTCTTCAGCCTCGAAATGTCGTCGGACCAGCTGGCGACGCGCGTGCTGGCCGAACAATCGGGGGTGAATTCCGAGGCTTTGCGAATGGGCAAGATCAGCCAGGACGAATTCAACCGGTTGGCGCGCGCCGCCGGGGACCTGCAGAATCTGCCGCTGTTCATCGACGATACGCCGGCGCTGAGCATCGCGGCGCTGCGCACCCGCGCCCGGCGGTTGAAGCGGCAGCGCGACATCGGGCTGATCGTCGTCGATTACCTCCAGTTGTTGCAGGGATCGGCCAAGGGCGGCAGCGAAAACCGCGTCCAGGAAATTTCGGAGATCACTCGCGGGTTGAAGACGCTGGCCAAGGAATTGCAGGTGCCGGTGCTGGCGCTGTCACAGCTTAGCCGCGCCGTCGAAGCGCGCGAGGACAAGCGCCCGCTGCTTTCGGATTTGCGCGAGTCGGGCACCATCGAGCAGGACGCCGATATCGTGCTGTTCGTCTATCGCGAGGAATATTACCACGCCTTGAAGCAGCCCGACCCCGAGGAAGCCGACAAGCATCTGAAATGGCGCGAAAAAGCCGAAAAGATCTTCGGTCTCGCCGAAGTCATCGTCGCCAAGCAGCGCCATGGTTCGACCGGCAGCGTGCCGCTGACCTTCCACAAGACGATCACCAAATTCGCCGACCGTGCGGACGGTGAGTATATCCCGGAAGAGCGGGGCGAATAGCGCGGCCGCGTTGGCGGTCGCAGCCGCGCTCGTGCCCCATCCGCGGCCGGGCGTCGGTTCAGGCGGCCCGAACCAGCGTGCCGACGCCGCGGCGGGTGAAGATCTCCAGCAGCATCGCATGGCCGATGCGGCCATCGAGGATGACCGCCGCATCGACTCCCGCCTCGACCGCGGCGACACAGGTTTCCAGCTTGGGGATCATGCCGCCGGTGATGGTGCCGTCGGCGACCAGCGCGGCGATATCGGCGGGCGTCAGGTCGGTCTTCAGGCTGCCGTCCTTGCCCAATACGCCGGCGACATCGGTCAGCAGGAATAGCCGTGACGCCCCCAGCGCGCCGGCGATGGCGCCGGCCATGGTGTCGGCGTTGATGTTGTAGGTATGGCCATCGGCGCCGACCGCGACCGGCGCGATGACGGGGACGATGTTGGCGGCGAGCAGCGTGTCGATGATGGTGCGATCGACCGATTCGGGTTCGCCGACAAAGCCCAGGTCGACGACCTGTTCGATGGCGCTGCCGGGGTCGCGGCTGGTGCGCTGAACCTTGACGGCGCGGACCAGCCCGGCGTCCTTGCCGGAAATGCCCGCCGCCCGCCCGCCGGCACGCTCGATCCAGGCGACGAGTTCCTTGTTGATCGACCCGGCGAGGACCATTTCGGCGACCTTTGCCGTCGCCGCATCGGTGACGCGCAAGCCGTCGACGAAGCGGCTTTCGATGCCCAGCCGCTTGAGCATCGCGCCGATCTGCGGGCCGCCGCCATGGACGACGACCGGCAGGATGCCGACCGCCTTCAACAGCACGATATCCTCGGCGAAATCACGCGCCAGTTCGGCGTCGCCCATGGCATGGCCGCCATATTTGACGACAAAGATTTTGCCGGCATAGCGTTGCAGATAGGGCAACGCCTCGATCAGCGTTTCGGTCTTGGCGATCATTTCGGGGTCGGGGGCGTGAGACATATCGGCCCCTCTAGCGGCGTGACGACGACAGCACCAGCTTTTCGCCAATCAGCGCGTCGGCACCGGCTCAGCGCCGGAATAATCATAGAAACCGCGGCCGGATTTCTTGCCGTACCAGCCGGCCTCGACATATTTCACCAACAGCGGCGCCGGCCGATATTTGGGGTCGCCGGTCGCCTCCTGCATGACCCGCATGATGCTGAGCAGCGTGTCGAGCCCGACGAAATCCGCCAGCGTCAACGGCCCCATCGGGTGGTTGGCCCCCAGTTTCAGCCCCATGTCGATATCGTCCACCGAACCGACGCCCTCGCCAAGCGCGAAGATCGCCTCGTTGAGCATCGGGCAGAGGATGCGGTTGACGATGAACGCAGGGCTGTCGGCGGCCTCGATCGCGGTCTTGCCGATCCGTGTCGCAAAGCCATGCATCGCTGCCTTGGTAGCGTCCGATGTCGCCAGGCCTGGAATGATCTCGACCAGCGTCATCAACGGCACGGGGTTGAAGAAATGCAGGCCGGTGAAAAGCTGCGGCCGGTCGGTCGCCGCCGCCAGCCGCGTGATCGAGATCGATGAGGTGTTGGTCGCCAGCAGCGCATCGGCTTTCAGATGCGCCTTCAGCCCGGCGAAGATCTTCGCCTTCACCGCTTCATTCTCGGTCGCCGCCTCGATGACGAGGTCGGCATTCGCGAACGCCGCGCTGTCGGTGGTCAGGATGATCCGCGCCAGCGCCGCATCGGCCTGGTCATGCGTTATCACCGCCTTTGAAACGCCGCGCCCAAGATTCTTGGCGATTGTCGCCCGCGCGGCTTGGGCGCGCGCCATCTCGACATCCGAAAGGATGACGTCATAGCCCGCCAGCGCCGAAACATGGGCGATGCCATTGCCCATCAAGCCTGCGCCGATAACTCCGATTGTCTGCACGTCCGTCTCCTTCAAGGC
>JANNJH010000156.1:0-1440 GCA_031405775.1 Sphingomonadales bacterium
CCCCCTTGGGCGTGGGAGGGTGAGGGAGAGGACGACGGCGAGGACGACGGCGAGGACAGGGCAAAGCAAGAACCCTCACCCTCCCACGCGCTGAAGAAGCGCGCGGGCCCCTCCCTCTCCCCAAGTGGGAGAGGGGCATTCACAACGTCACCCCAAGCGCTTGCGCCACCGTGAAAATATCCTTGTCCCCCCGCCCGCACAGATTGGCGATAATCAACTGGTCAGCCGCCATCGTCGGCGCCATCCGCGCCACTTCGGCGAGCGCGTGCGCCGGTTCGAGCGCCGGGATGATGCCTTCGATGCGGCACAGCATCTGGAACGCCGCCAGCGCGTCGCTATCGGTCGCCGAGCGATATTCGACGCGGCCGATGGCGTTGAGCCAGGCGTGTTCCGGGCCGATGCCGGGATAATCCAGCCCCGCCGAGATCGAATGCGCCTCGGTGATCTGGCCGTCGTCGTCCTGGATCAACATGGTCTTGTTGCCATGCAGCACGCCCGGCCGGCCACCGGCGATCGACGCCGCATGCTCGCCGGTGGGAATGCCATGGCCCGCCGCCTCGACGCCGATCATCCGCACCGAGGCGTCGTCGAGGAAGGGATGGAACAGCCCGATGGCGTTCGAGCCGCCGCCGATCGCCGCCACCAGATAATCGGGAAGACGCCCTTCGGCCTTGAGGATCTGCGCCTTGGCCTCGCGGCCGATGACGCTCTGGAAATCACGCACCAGCTCGGGATAGGGGTGCGGCCCGGCGGCGGTGCCGATGATGTAGAACGTGTCGCCGACATTGGTCACCCAGTCGCGCAGCGCTTCGTTCATCGCGTCCTTCAACGTCTTCGAGCCGCTCTCAACAGCGCGGACCTCGGCGCCAAGCAGCTTCATGCGAAACACGTTGGGCGCCTGCCGCTCGATATCGCGCGCCCCCATGTAGATGACGCACGGCAGCCCAAAGCGCGCCGCGACGGTGGCGGTGGCGACGCCATGTTGCCCGGCGCCGGTTTCGGCGATGATCCGGGTCTTGCCCATGCGCATCGCCAGCAGGATCTGGCCGACGCAATTGTTGATCTTGTGGGCGCCGGTATGGTTCAATTCGTCGCGCTTGAGATAGATTTTGGCGCCGCCAAGATGCCTGGTCAGGCTCTCGGCGTAATACAAGGGGCTGGGGCGGCCGACATAATGTTCGAGCAGATAGTCGAACTCGGCGGCGAAGGCCGGATCGGCCTGCGCGGCGCGATAGGCCTTTTCGAGGTCGAGGATCAGCGGCATCAGCGTTTCGGCGACATAACGCCCGCCGAATTCACCGAAATCACCGAAATGGCCGTGCGCGTCGGGACCAGAGCGCAGCGAGGGGGCTTGCACGGTCATGGCCTGCGCACCGCTTCGCCAAAGGCCGCAATCTTCGAAATCGACTTCACGCCCGCTCGTTCCTCTATACCCGATGA
>JANNJH010000157.1:0-1065 GCA_031405775.1 Sphingomonadales bacterium
GCGCGCGGCTGGCTCGATGCCAGCGGCGTCGCCTATGCCTTCCGCGATTATAAGCTCGAAGGCGCCGATGCCGTGTTGCTCGCGGCGTGGTGCGACGCGCTTGGCTGGGAGGCGGTGCTCAACCGTTCGGGCACAACGTTCCGCGCGCTGCCCGAAGCCGACAGGCAGAACCTCGACGCGCGCCACGCGGTCCAGCTGATGCGCGCGCAGCCGTCGATGATCAAGCGCCCGATCCTCACCGGCACCAGCGCCGACGGACGCGCGGTGCTGCTCGCCGGCTTCAAGCCCGAAATCTATGCAGCGGCGCTGCTGCCGCGCTGAGCCGCGTCCGCACCAGCAGAATTGCTGGCGGGAACGCCGGCCACCACGTAAAAGGGCGCCATGTCGACAACCTTCACGCTCGATACCGCGACCAGCCGCGCGCATCCGGTTCCCGAACCCGTCCGCCGGCTGACGGTGCCCGGCATCCAGGCGCGCAAGGGCGGCGAACCGATTGTCATGCTGACGGCGTACACCGCGCGCATGGCGCAGATCTTCGACCGCCACTGCGACATGCTGCTCGTCGGCGATAGTCTCGGCCAAGTCATCTACGGGCTCGACACCACCGTCCATGTCACGCTCGAAATGATGTGCGCGCACGGCGCCGCGGTCGTGCGCGGCTCGTATCGCGCAGTCGTCATCATCGACATGCCGTTCGGCAGCTATGAAGCGAGCCCGGCGGCGGCGTTCGCCTCGGCAGCGCGGATCATGAAGGAAACCGGCGCCGCCGGCGTCAAACTCGAAGGCGGCGCGGTGATGGCCGAAACCATCGCCTTCCTCGCGCAGCGCGGCGTCCCCGTCGTCGGCCACGTCGGGCTCACCCCGCAAGCCGTCAACGCGCTCGGCGGCTACGGCGCGCGCGGGCGCTCGACTGCCGAATATGACAAGATCTTGGCGGACGCCCGCGCCGTCGACGCCGCCGGTGCGTTCGCCATGGTCGTCGAAGGCGTCGTCGAACCGCTCGGCCGCGCCATCACCGAAGCCGTCAACTGCCCGACCATCGGCATCGGCGCCTCGCCCGCCTGC
>JANNJH010000158.1:0-5109 GCA_031405775.1 Sphingomonadales bacterium
TATCCGAATGCATCGTCTGGATCGAATCGATGACCAACAGCGCCGGCGGCTTGCCCGCGGCCAGCGTCGTCAGTATGTCGCGCACCGATGTTTCCGACGCCAGCGCCACATCGGCGCGTGCGAGGCCAAGTCGCCTGGCCCGCAATCGTACCTGGTCGGCGGCTTCCTCGCCCGAAACATAGGCGACGGCATGGCCATCGCGCGCCATCCGCCCGGCGGCCTGCAACAGCAATGTCGACTTGCCGATCCCCGGATCGCCGCCGATGAGGATGACGCTGCCCGGCACCAGTCCGCCGCCCGACCCCGCCGGACCACCGATGGCGCCGCCAAGCGCCCGGTCGAGCTCGCCGATTCCCGTCGACAGCCGCTTGGGCAGCTCCACTTCATCGGCAAGCGACGCCATCTTGAACGTGCGCCCACCGGTATTGAGCGAATGTTTGGCGGTGAAGGCCGTCACCACCGGCGCCGCTTCGGCCTGGATGGTGTTCCATGCCTCGCAATCACCGCACTGGCCCTGCCAACGGCTGCTGACGGCCCCGCAGGCCTGGCAGACATAGCGGGTAGCGGCGCGGGCCATCATTGTCCTTATGCGAACGGAAAGGGAACATTAGGGTGATGCCGCGACGGACGCAAGCCCGGCTTTGCATACGCTTTCCCGGACGTTCAGCACCGCACCCGATGATCTGGCCAACGACACGCATCGCCGCCGCTATCCACATCGACGAACCTGTCCTAGACTGACGTTTCGAAAGGGGCCACCGTACCGATCATGCGCGAGAAGGAATTGCGCCTTGCCCTTGTCTGCTATGGCGGCGTCAGCCTTGCCATCTACATGCACGGCACGACCAAGGAGGTCTGGAAGCTGTGCCGCGCCTCGATGCGCCGCCGCCAGGCCCCGCAGGACGCGGCATCGCAGGCGCGCCAGCCGATGCCGCCCGCCGATGACAGCGAGATCGTCTATGGCGCGCTGCTCGACGCGCTTTCGCCCTATCTCGACCTGCGCGTTCTCACCGATATCATCGCCGGCGCCTCGGCCGGGGGCATCAACGGTATCCAGCTTGCCCAGGCGATTTCGCAAGGGTCGGACATGGAACCGCTGCGCGACCTTTGGCTCGAAAGCGCCGACAGCGACAGGATGCTCGAGCCCGTCGGCGCCGCGGCATGGTTTTCGAAATTATGGGCGACGCCGCTGGTCTGGTGGACGCGCAATCGCGGCCTTGTCATGGGCGATGTCCATGAACCCGAGGCCCGCGCCGAAGTGGCGCGCAAGCTGTCACGGCTGATGCGCTCGCGCTGGTTCCGGTCGCCATTCTCGGGGACAATCTTTTCGGCCATGCTCTATGATTCGCTGCTGGCGATGGCCGCCGGCGCCCGCACGCCGCCGCTGCTGCCGCCGCAGCAGCCGCCGCAGCAGCCGCTCGACCTGTTTGTCACGGTGACCGATTATCACGGCGCCGCCGAAAAGCTCCGCCTCCATTCGCCGCCCGAAATCAGCGAGCACAAGCATCGGCTGGTCATCGATTTCTGCGATCCGGGGGCACGTGCCGATGGCCGGCGTCACCTCGCCGATATCGCCGAACTGACCTTTGCGGCGCGTGCCACGGCGTCGTTCCCCGGCGCCTTCCCGGCCGCCCGGATCGGCGAGATCGATGCCCTCATCGCCAGTCGCGAAGCCGTTTGGCCCGGCCGCGCCGGCTTTCTGGCGCGGATCTTCCCCGGCCGCGCGGTTCCCGAGGCGGCGACGCTGATCGACGGCGCCGTGCTCAACGGCCGTCCGTTCGGACCCGCGATCGAAGCACTGTCGCGGCGGCCGTCGCATCGCGAAGTCGATCGGCGCTTTGTCTATATCGATCCCGACCCCGGCATGCGCAGCGACGCGCCGGAGGATCCGATGGAGCTGCCGGGCTTTTTCGCCACGGTGTTGCGCAGCCTTGCCGACATCCCGCGCCAGCAGCCGATCAACGACGCCCTTGCCGCCATCGACACATTGTCGGCGCACATCCGGCGGTTGCGCTATGTCGTCGATGGCATGACGCCCGAAGTCGATGCGGCGATCGAACGCGCCGTCGGCCTGCGGGTGTTCATGTTCAAGCCGACGCGCGAACGCCTGGCCGACTGGCGATCGCGGACGCAAACCGTCGCGGCGCGCGACGCCGGTTTTGCCTATGCGGCTTATGGGCAGTTGAAAGTCGCCCAAATCGTCGAGACGCTGGCGGCGCAACTGGCGGCACTCGGCGGCGCTCCGCCCGACAAGGTGCGCGCCGCGGTCTGGGGCGAAGTCCGGGCGCGTGGCCTCGATCGCCCGGCGCAGGCGCTCGCCAAGGGCGGCGCGGCGTCGGACTATGTCCGCTTCCTGCGCAGTTTCGACCTGGAATTCCGCGTCCGGCGACTGCGGGTGATGATCCGCCGGGTCAATGCCATGACCGAGACGAAGATCGACGCCCAGACTCGCCAAGGGCTCGAAGCCATGAAAGCCGGGCTGTACGAGATCGTCAGCCCGCATCTGATCCGCCGCCAGCCGGAGTTCTTTGGCCCGACAATGCGCGAGGCGGCGGCGGCGACGATCACCGCACCGGCAGCGGCGCTGGCGGCACTGGCGCGGGCGCTCGACCTCGAATGCCTCGACGAAAGCAGCGATGTGGCGCTGGTGGCGCTGTTTGCCGGGCTGCCGTCGCGCACGGCCAAGAACGCCCTCCTCAGCGCCTATCTGGGCTTCCCCTTCTTCGATATCGCCGTGCTGCCGATGCTCCATGGCGATGGCATCGACGAGTTTGACGAGATCAAGGTCGATCGCGTCTCGCCGGACGATGCGCTGTCGTTGCGCAGCGTCGGCGGCGCCATGCTCAAGGGCGCGCAGTTCAGCACCTTTGGTGCGTTTTTCAGCCGCGCCTATCGCGAGCATGACTATCTCTGGGGCCGACTGCATGGCGCCGAACGGCTGATCGACATCGTCGCCTCGGTGCTGCCCGACGACGCCCTGCTGCCGGCGGCGCAATTGGCGGCGATCAAGCGCGATGCGTTTCGCGCCATCGTCGATTCCGAACGCGACAAGCTGGGCGCGGTGCCCGCGCTGCTTGCCAGGCTCGATGCCGAACTGTCGGCACCCGGATGACGCGTAGCCCGCGAGCCTTGCGGGCGGGAAACGCCTTGCAAGGCCGTGGCAGGCAGGGCCGCGCTGCAAGCCCCGAACGCCGCCGACGGAGACCCGCCACGCCCACAGCGATTCGCGCCGGTATCGCGGCCTCGCGGCGCAGGTCGGCCTGGCGGCGCAATCGCTGTTCGCCGCCATGCCGATCTGGCAGGCGCGACGACCGCGCGCGAACTGAAAAACCGCGATCGCAGTCGTGCTGCCTTGCAACATCGTTCACCCCATGCTAGCCGCCGCCGCGTTCGCTGGGCACACGCCCCGGGCAAATCGTAAGCCTTCGCCGCAACTCTTGTCGCTGGACCCGGACCCTTGGAAGTAAATCCTGCTATCGCCCAAACCAGTGTGGCGTTGGGTCTGTCCGGTCGTTACGCGACCGCGCTGTTCGATCTCGCTGTCGAGGGCAAGAGCGTCGACGCTGTCGGCGCCAGCCTGGCGATCCTGAAGGCGGCGTTGGCCCAATCGGCAGACCTCAAGGCGCTGACCACCAGCCCGATGGTCAACCGCAAGGCCGCCGCCGCCGGCATCGCCGCGGTCGCCTTTGCGCTCGGTCTCGATCCGCTGACGACGTCATTCCTCGGCGTGCTGGCGCAAAACCGCCGCTTGTCGTCGCTGCCCACCATCATCCGCGATTTCGCCGCGCTCGCCGCCGCCAGTCGCGGCGAGATCAGCGCGCGTGTCACCGCGGCGCACCCATTGACCGCTGCCCAGCAAAAGGCGCTGGCGGCCAAGCTCAAGGCCGGATTGGGGCGCGACGTCGCGCTCGAAATCACGGTCGATCCCGCCATCCTTGGCGGTCTTGTCGTTCGCGTCGGTTCGCGAATGATCGATTCCTCGTTGAAAACCCGGCTCGACTCGCTCGGCCAGGCACTGAAGGGCTGACTTAAATGGATATCAACGCCGCCGAAATCTCGCGGGTCATCAAGGAACAGATCGCCAACTTCGGCAATGACGCCGAAGTTTCCGAAGTCGGCCAGGTGCTGTCGGTCGGCGACGGTATCGCCCGCGTCCATGGGCTCGATAATGTCCAGGCCGGCGAAATGGTCGAATTTCCCGGCGGCATCAAGGGCATGGCGCTCAATCTCGAAGCCGATAACGTCGGCATCGTCATCTTTGGCTCGGATGCGGGCATCAAGGAAGGCGACACCGTCAAGCGCACCGGCACCATCGTCGATGTGCCGATCGGGCGCGGCTTGCTCGGCCGCGTGGTCGATGGCCTTGGCAACCCGATCGACGGCACGGGTCCGCTCACCGACGTGACGCGTACGCGCGACGAAGTGAAGGCCCCCGGCATCATCCCGCGCACCTCGGTGCACGAACCGATGCAGACCGGCCTCAAGGCCCTGGATGCGCTGGTTCCCGTCGGCCGTGGCCAGCGCGAACTGATCATCGGCGATCGCCAGACCGGCAAGACCGCCGTCGCCATCGACACCTTCATCAACCAAAAGGCCGCCAACGCCGGCACCGACGAGAGCAAGAAGCTTTATTGCATCTATGTCGCCGTCGGCCAGAAGCGTTCGACCGTCGCCCAGATCGTCCGCGCGCTCGAAGAAAACGGCGCGATGGAATATTCGATCGTCGTCGCCGCCACCGCTTCCGAGCCTGCCCCGCTACAGTTCCTGGCGCCCTACACCGGCTGCACGATGGGCGAATATTTCCGCGACAACGGCATGCACGTCGTCATCGTCTATGACGATCTGTCGAAGCAGGCCGTCGCCTACCGTCAGATGTCGCTGCTGCTGCGTCGCCCCCCCGGCCGCGAGGCCTATCCCGGTGACGTGTTCTACCTGCATTCGCGCCTGCTGGAGCGCGCGGCGAAGATGAACGACGATTATGGCGGCGGTTCGCTGACCGCGCTGCCGGTCATCGAGACCCAGGCCGGCGACGTCTCCGCCTACATCCCCACCAACGTGATTTCGATCACCGACGGCCAGATCTTCCTGGAGACCGAGCTGTTCTTCAAG
>JANNJH010000159.1:0-4693 GCA_031405775.1 Sphingomonadales bacterium
GACGGCGAATTCCATCGGCAATTGCTGGAGCACTTCCTTGCAGAAACCGTTGACGATCAACGCCACCGCGGCTTCGGCATCGAGCCCGCGCGACTGGGCATAGAATAGCTGGTCGTCGCTGATCTTCGACGTCGTCGCTTCATGCTCGACGATCGCCGAAGGGTTGCGCACCTCGATATAGGGCACGGTGTGGGCGCCGCATTCATGCCCGAGCAGCAGCGAATCGCATTGCGTGTGGTTGCGCGCGCCTTCCGCTGACGCAGCGACCCGGACCAGCCCGCGATAGGTGCCCTGCGAGCGCCCCGCCGAAATCCCCTTCGAAACGATCGTCGATCTGGTGTTCCGGCCCAAGTGGATCATCTTGGTGCCGGTATCGGCCTGCTGGCGATTGTTGGTCACCGCCACCGAATAGAATTCGCCGACCGAATCCTCGCCGGACAACACGCACGACGGATATTTCCAGGTGATCGCCGATCCGGTTTCGACCTGCGTCCAGCTGACCTTGCTGCGCTTGCCGAGGCAGTTGGCGCGCTTGGTGACGAAATTATAGATGCCGCCGACGCCGTTGACATCGCCCGGATACCAGTTCTGCACCGTCGAATATTTGATCTCGGCATCGTCGAGCACGATCAGTTCGACCACCGCCGCGTGGAGCTGGTTCTCGTCGCGCATCGGCGCCGTGCAGCCTTCGAGATAGGAGACGTGGCTGCCCTTGTCGGCGACGATCAGCGTCCGCTCGAACTGCCCGGTGTTGGCGGCGTTGATGCGAAAATAGGTGCTCAATTCCATCGGGCAGCGCACACCCTCGGGGATGTAGACGAAAGTGCCGTCGGAAAACACCGCGCTGTTGAGGCAGGCGAAGAAATTGTCATGCTGCGGCACAACGCTGCCCAGCCATTTTTTCACCAGATCGGGATATTCCTTCACCGCCTCGCTGATCGAGCGGAAGATGACGCCGGCCTTTTCGAGTTCGGCGCGGAAGGTGGTGGCGACGCTGACCGAATCGAACACCGCATCGACAGCGATCCGCCGCGAGCCTTCGACATTGGCGAGCATCTTCTGCTCCTGGATCGGAATCCCCAGCTTCTCGTAGGTCCGCCGGATTTCGGGATCGAGTTCATCCAATGACCCGATCGTCGGCTTCATCTTGGGCGCGGCGTAATAATAGGCGTCCTGGTAATCGATCGGCGCCAGGTCGAGCTTGGCCCAGTCGGGGGCCTCCATCGTCAGCCATTTGGCAAAGGCCTTCAGCCGCCAGTCGAGCAGCCATTGCGGCTCATCCTTTTTGGCCGAGATATAGCGCACGGTATCTTCGTTGAGCCCCTTGGGCGCCATCTCGGTTTCGATGTCGGTGCTGAAACCCCATTTATAGGTGGCGAGGTCGGCGACGGCGGCGCGCGCCTCGGCATCCTGGACAGGCGCTTCTCCGGCGACTGCGCCGCTGTTGTCGGTCATGCCACCACCTCATCTTGCGGCGCGGTCGGGGCGAGCCGCCTCGCCGGCGCGGGTCGCAAAAGATCCGCCAGCGTCACCGCTTCCAGCGCCGCGCGCACCGCCAGGTTTATCGGCCCCCAATGGCCGCGCACCGTGCAATGTCCCTCGATCGCACAGTCGTGCATCTCGCCGGTCAGGCAATTGGTCAAGGCGATCGGGCCGTCGACCGCCTCGACCACCGCCGCGATACTGATCAACTCCGCTGCGTGGGCCAGCGAGAACCCCCCGGATACCCCGCGAGACGCCGTCAACAGCCCGGCGCGCGCCAGCGTTCCCATCAACTTGGCGACCGTCGGCACCGGGATCGCCGTCACCTCGGCAATCTTTGCCGCGGACAGTCGAGTTTCCGGAGCGCGCGCAGCCGCCGTCATCACGACAACGGCATAATCGGCGAGGTTCGTCAGGCGGATCATGACAGGGGCACCAGCGTCAAAGCCTTAAAGCGGAGCGATTTCATCCGGCTTATGTGGGGGATGCGCCGCCGCTGTCAACGGGCGATACGACCAAGCGTGCGGCCTTGACCAGGAATTCCTGTTGATACAGCGCCAGTTTCGGCGGGCCGGGCATCAGCGTCTTGCTGCGATGGATATCCGCGTCACCGCCGCCGCTTCGGCATGGAAGCGGTTCCGAGTCAGGCCGGTGAACTTATTGAATTTCCAAATGAAATGCACCCGCGGCACTCGGCGGGTACGCCGCGCTCGCCGCTCTGCGCTTCAGTCAAGAGAACTGAACGGCCGTGCAACTTGGCATCTCATTTGGCCGTAAGTCCGCCATCGACGACAAATTCGGCGCCCGTAATGTAGCGCGACTCATCGGATGCCAAAAACAGGTTCATCGCCGCAATGTCGTCGGGTTCTCCCAATTTCTTCATGGGAATGTTGGCAACCATGGCCAGCACCATTTCAGGCGCGACTTCACGCGCATAAGCCAGCATGTCGGTATCCAGATGGCCTGGATGCACCGAATTGATCCGGATCCCTTCAGCTGCAACATCGAGTGCGGCGGCTTTGGTCAGGAGACGGACGCCGCCCTTGCTTGCCACATACGCCGCGAGATTGGCGAATGCCGAGAGACCGGCAACCGACGATATATTTATGATGGATCCTCCACCGTTCTGCAGGCGCATTTGCTTGACGGCCATCTGGCAGCCAAGAAACACGCTGGTCAGATTGATGGCGATATGGAGATCCCAACCGGCCAGCGACGTATCCGCAATGCCGCCAGGTTGGACGATGCCCGCATTGTTGACGAGGATATCGATCCTGCCGAATTGCGACAGCGTCAGCTCACGCACCTTGTCCCACTCGGATTCTTGCGTAACGTCCTGGGCGAGGCCAAGCACATGAAGCCCTTCGGCGCGCAGTTCGGCGGCTCGGGCGCTTATGCCCTCGGCTTTGACGTCCGTCAGAACGACCTTGGCGCCTTCCCGGGCGAAACGCCGGGCCGTAGCGAAGCCGAATCCGTTCAGTGAGGCTGCGCCGGTAACGATCGCAACCTTGTTCTCAATTCGTGCCATGAGGCTATTCTCTCCGAATTCGCCAACCCATTGATCAGACGACTTTTTCCTCAGGTCTTAACATCGCCGGCGCGCGCGATGTGCAGGCCACGCAGCATGTCCAGGCGGCGTTGACGCCGTGCTTGCGCCTCCGGAGCAATGAAGTCGTGGTCCCAATCAAGGCCGGAGTCGTGACGGACCAAAACCGCTGTGACGCCTGGCAAACTGCCGATTTTCGCAAGCGCCTCGTTTTTCATGAAGGCGATCATCTCGCAAAACGGCGACGTAAGCCGCAGCTCGATTTCGACCCGCCCGTCACTCTGGATGTCCACGGACTTCACGATACCCATTTCGCTAAGACCCATCGGAACCGACGCCGCAACGCTGCAGGGATCCTTGATTTCGTCAAGAATTCGCCGGACATCCTGTTCCTGAACGGGGGGTCCGGTCTGCGACTCGGTGGCCATCATTCTGCCGCCACCGCTTGATTTTCGATAGCCCGCTGCCGCTGGATGTCGGGCCACCGCGCGATCGAGCTCCATGGCACAGGTGAAGGGTCGCGTTGCCGAGCCTGGCTGAATTCGTCGTTGGCGATGGCCTTTTTGGTCGCCTCGATATCGATGCCGTGGATCCGCGCGTAGTTGTTTGCCAGAATGTTGCGCTTGTGGTCGTCGGTAATCTGCGACAACGGCCCAAACAGACCGGCGTCCTGAAGCAGATCCTCGGGAATCTCATACCGGCAGAAAGCGTCGATGGTCGGACGCGGATGCGCCAGCGAGCAGCCGGTGGCCCAGATCAGGCGATCCATTATCGGCATGCCGCCGACCTTGAGGAGATCCATCAGCATGCGGCTGAAGGTGCGGGGACGCCGTTCGAGGATGATGTTGGACACTTCGAGGTTGATGTAAATGTTGGAAAAGCGCGCCAGCAGCCAACCGGTTTCCTCGCTGAACGCGATGCCACCATGGACGATTTCGAACGAAATGTCCGGGAAGGCGCCCGCCGCACCCTCGAGGTCGCCGGGGTTGAAGGCGTCTTCGGCGACGACAGGGCCCAGAGGCACGGCCTTGTGGACGGCGATGACCTTTATCCCGTGCTTCAACGCGTGTTCATAGACCGGAAAGGCGACCTTCGGGTCGTTCATCTTCCACTGCGAAATCGTCGAGCCGTTCCAGCTGGTCGGGTAGACCTTCAGGCCAATGGGGCGGAACAATTCAACCTGGCGATCGAGTTCGGCCTTCCAATCAGAACGCAAGGGGTCGATCGCCGCATAAGCCCGAAAACGGTGCGGCCAACGCCGGACGAATTCCGCCGACTTCTCGACCGAACACATGCCGTCCTTGAAGCAGTACAGCGGCAGCGTGTGGGCGACCGCCATGTCGGTTGCTGTTTCCTTGAAGAGGATATTGGCTATATCCTCCGGAGACCAGTCGCTGATGTAGGAATCGCGCGGCACATTATACTGCGGGTCGGGCGAACCCATGCCACCAATCAAGTAAGTCAGATCTGAAACAGGCGCCGCCGACGCAACATCGGCATAATTATCGGGTGCGAGATTATAAGCATGGGACACAGCATCAATAATAAATTCTTTTTCAGGATTTAACATATTGCTCTCCTTAAAATCAAATAACGCCTGTATTCAGAATTTGTAACGCGCTTCTACCAGAAATGTCCGTCGATCGCCTGGTACTGCCGTGTTCA
>JANNJH010000160.1:0-3656 GCA_031405775.1 Sphingomonadales bacterium
GCGCTTCTCCGCCGGTTGGTGTTCAGCTCGCGTGAAGCGCCTGAAACGGCGGCGGCGGCAGGTGGCCGGCGGCGTTGTTGGCCTTCGCAGCGCGGTACATCCACTCGCAATCGACGAATTCGCCCTCGGGAATGCCGTTCGAGCCAACGCCGCTGAGGCCGGCATAGAAGATCACGAAGAACGTCGCGCCATCGGGTCCGATCACCGGCTTGTGATGGATGCCGCCCGCTTCGACAATATAGTCGCCCTTGTACATCGAGCCATATTCATAGGCGAATTCGCCTTCAAGGACAAAGGCATGCGCCTCGCCGAAATGGTGATGGTCGGGGGTCTCAAGGCCGCCGCGCATGCGGATCAATGCGGTGAACATGCCGTGCGCGCGGTTGATGTAGAGCAGCTTGAAGTCGCTGCCTTCCATCGCCCAGGATGTCCAGGGAATGTGTGCGCACCGGACCAACGACGAGCCATCCGGGAAGATCTTCGATTCATCGCGCCCGGCAACCGCGAAACCCTCGGAGTCGCCGACCACGCGGGAAGCATTTCCCAACTCAACGGACTGAACAATAGTGCTCATCAAAACATCCTTTTCCGGCAGATCGATTTCCGTAAAATTCTCTCGCAGGCGAATATCAGATATGGCTAAGCTGCGAAAGCCCGAATGGGAGTTGCCGCAAAAAAAGGCCCGTCAAGAAACTTCCTGGCGACAAGCTCGACCCGCATTCCGCACTGCCATTCGTCACAGCCGATGAGAGGCGAGGCGATTCGAACCCCGACGTCCAGATCGACGATGCCAACTGCATAGGGCAAATCGGCGTCGAAGATCGCCGGGCCGGCATGCACCCGGGTCCACGAGTACAGCACGCCGGTTGTCGCAATCTCCTCCCAAACCACCTGCTCGGTCCAGCAATGCGGGCAGATCGGTTTCGGCGGAAAGCTTGGTCGCGCGCATTTCGCACAGCGCGTGACCATGAACCGTCCGTCGCCAAGCGCCTCCCAGAACGGCTGCGTGAACGCCGTAACGCGCGGCGGATAGCGACGCGGCGAATCGACGGATGTGATCGGCATCGTCATCGTCCGGCCTCGAGCACATGCACCATCGCGGCATTATAGTTGCCGAGCTCGTTCATCAAAAGCGCCAATCGCCCGCCCGCCACCTGCCGCGCGCCAGCTCGACCACGAAGCTGGTCCGCCAATTCGATAATGTTGTAGAGCGGTGTCGCATAGGACGGATGACCGCGCGAGGTCAGGCCACCCGACGTGGCGATGGGAATTCGCCCGCCGAGGCTGGTCTCGCCCGCCGCCGCCGCGAGGGCGCCTTCGCCGCGCCTCGCAAAGCCGACGGCTTCGCTGGCCAGCACCTCGACGATGGTGCACGGCGCGTAGAGCTCGGCGAGGTCGATATCGTCAGGCCCGACCCCGGCATGTTCATAAGCCGCCGATGCGGCGGTCGCGGCGGCGTTGAAGGCGATCATATCGGTCGGCGTGTCACTGATCTGATGCGCGCCTTCGTGGTAAAAGGCGCGGCCGCGCACCGCCACGTAAGGCACGCCCAGCCGCCGCGCGTAATCTTCGGTGGTGATCACCACGCAGGCCGCGCCATCGCCTCGCGGCGGCACCTCGTACAAGCCGAGCGGCTCGACGATGGGCCGCTGCGCCAGCACCTCCTCAAGCGTGATCGGCGTGCGAAACTGCGCCAGCGGATTGAGCGCCGCATGCGCCCGGTTCTTGACCGCCACCGACGCGATCTGCGCCCGCGTTACGCCATGCTCGTACATGTAGCGCTGCATATCCAGCGCGTACCAGCTGATCGGGGTGAAACCCGCCGGTGCATGGAAATCCACGTCACCGGTCTTGCGCATGCTTTCCATCATGTGATCGCGGGCGCTGACGGCGGTTTCCATGTTGATGCCGAGCGCCAGAGCGACTTCCGCGCGTCCGAGCAGAACCTCGTCGACCGCCTTGTCAAAGGCCAGCGCGGCGGTGAGACCGTTGCCGAGCACCTCCATCACGATGCCGCTGCAGGGCAGGCGCAAATAGCTGGTGAGGAAGGTACTGAAATATTGCTGCCGGGTGTAGGGGCGCGGCTGCGCCATCACCACTGCACCGACGCGGCTGCGCTCCACGCCCGCATCGGCCATGGCTTCGACGACCAGCCGCGCGAGCAGTTCGTGCTCCACGACTTGCAGCGGCGCGTCCGGCTTTGTCTGGTAGCGCCGCACCGGGAGCGCGCTGGTTCCAACGATCACTGCGCGGACGGACACCCGTATTTCTCCCTGCCGATGGATCGCGTGGCACGTGAAAACCAACGCCCGCTTGATTGCAGCGAATACGCGCGATAATCAATATCTGATATACACCGTCGTCGCTCTGTGCGGATCAGTAAACAGCCAATGGCAGCGCGGCACACCTCAGGCGACAGGAGACCTGCCTTGCCGCACGCTTCGATCGGATCGATCATCGATTCCAGGCGCCTGCTGTATTTCTATCACGTTGCAAAGAACGGCAGCCTGAGCCGCGCCGAAGTCGCGCTTGGCGCGCCGCAGCCGGTCATCAGCCGCCACATCGGCAAGCTCGAAGAAGAACTCGGGGTTCAACTGCTCGATCGCAACGGTCGCGGTGTCACATTGACGCGCCTGGGGGAGATTCTGTTCCGTCATGCCGAGACTATTCTCGCTGGAATGTCGAGCGCCCTGGAGGAGCTGGAGGCCGCCCGCCGCACGCCCGCCAGACAGGTCCGCCTGGCAGCGCCGGCGACATTCATGACCCTGTACATGCCCGAAATCCTGCGGCGCTTCATGCAGGAATTGCCCGACGTCGAGCTGGTCGCCGCACAGGCGCTGACCGGCGAGATTTACGAGAAGCTCGTCGCCGACAAGGTCGATATCGGCATCGTGCTGCTCGTACCCAACAAAGCGAAATACGAAGTGCAACAACTGGTCGTCGAGCCGATGGTGTGCATCGTCGGGCGAAGCCATCCGCTGGCCGGAAAGCACAGTGTTTCGCGGTCGGATCTGGCCGAGCATCGGCTGGTCGTGCCGTCCACCGCACAGGGGCTGCGGAACCTGATCGATAGCTTCATGGTCGCCGGCGGCGACAGCTTCGTTCCGCATCTTCAGATCGACAGCATTCCGCTCATTCGCGAGCTCGTTGCGCAAGGGCAGCTGGCGACGATGCTGCCGCAATCCACGGCCGCCCTGGAGTTCGACAGCCAGCGGTTCGCCGTCATCAAGCTCACGCCTTCGCTCAAGCGATCGCTTTACGCCGCCTATGCCAAGGATGTCCGCAACCGCGAGCTGGTCGAGGTGATGGTCGGTCACATCACCGATGTGGTAAAGGAACGGACCGCCGATCTCGAAAAGCCCGCCTGAGGATCAGCTGGCGTCGTTCATGCAATCTTCCTGATAGTCGAAGTCTTCCTCGCTCCGCGTGAGATGCAGCGCTCCACCCTCGCCGCCGACCTGCGCCCATGCCCGCGAAAGCGATGACGCATGCCGGTCCCTGTCGGCGGGATTGCGCCAGCACGCCCACAACTGCCCGCCGAAGTCGGTGAGCAGCGCGATCTCGGCGTCGATCGATTGACCGGCTTCGGAGGCGGCTGCCGCAAGGGCGCTGAGCAAGCGCGCGTCCTCGATGCCCTTCTCACCGTGCCGGATGCA
>JANNJH010000161.1:0-1533 GCA_031405775.1 Sphingomonadales bacterium
CCGCCTGGTCGGGCGACGACGGTTCGGTGAAGCGGTCGCGCAGGCCGTCGAGCAGCGCGTGCGCCGTCTCGTGCGCGACGATGTCGTGGCTCAGCGCGGTGAACACCATGCCGCCGCTACGCCCACGGAAATAGCCGAACATCAGCCCGCTATCCTCGTGCGAGTAAAATGCGTTGGCATCAAGAAAGGCATGCGGCGCGATATGCTGCTGGTGGCCGTTGAAGCCCCATTCGACGCGGCGGCCGAGCGCGAATTCGAAGCGCGCGAGGATGCGCATGACGATGGCATAGGCATTTTGCGCGTGAAAATTGGGGTTGGCGAGCAAGCGCGCCTGGTGCTCGGCGCTGAGCGCACCGCTATCGACCGCGCCGCCGTCGCCGGCACCGTCTGCCGCCGCATCGGCAAACGGATCGACCAGCGCGCCGTCGCGGTCGTGGTAACGCGCCAGCGGCCGGTACAGCCGCGCCGCGGTCGCATCATAATCGACCGTTTTGACGCGGTAGCCGGTCGGGCCGGGCGCGAGCTCCTCCGCCGGAATCTCGATACGCGCAAATAGCATCGCACCGTCCGCCAGCCGCACGCCGGGGTCCTTGGCGATGATCGTCAGCTTTCGCGTGTGCGGAATCCGCACCGCAACCGGCGCTTCCTTGCCGCGCTTGCTCGAAACGTCGGGCGTCGCCATGCGAGTCACTCCCCCGACAAGAATACGGCGTTAGTATTGCGTTCACAATAGCAATCGCCAAGCGCTACGACGACGATTGCCGCGCTGCCGGCCATGCGCAACTCCGCAGTTGACTCAAACGTCAACCAGGCGCATCGACATCGCGTCAATCCGGGAGTTCCGCCATGCTCGATACCGCTGCCCGCACCGCCTATGATGAAAACCACAGCGCCTTCCGCGACACGGTGCGCAAATTGTTCGAGCGCGAGCTGATCCCGCACCTTGACCGCCACGAGGCCGAGGGCATCGTCGATCGCAATTTCTGGCGCGCCTGCGGCGACGCCGGCTTGCTCTGCCCGAACGTCCCCGAAGAATATGGCGGGCTCGGGCTCGATTTCGGCTTCAACGCGGTGATCGACGAGGAACTCGCCTACGCCGGCTCGTCGGCGGGCATCACGCTGCAATCGGATATCACCGCGGGCTACATCACCCACTATGGCTCGCCCGAGCAAAAGGCCAAATGGCTGCCAGGCATGATTTCGGGCGAAGTCATCACCGCAATCGCGATGACCGAACCCGGCACCGGCAGCGACTTGCAGGCAATCACCACCACCGCGCGCCGCGACGGCAACCATTATGTCATCAACGGCTCGAAAACCTATATCACCAACGGACAAAATGCCGACCTGATCATCGTCGTCGCCAAAACCGACCCGAGCCTCGGCGCCAAGGGCATGTCGCTGATCTTCGTCGAAGCCGACCGCGACGGCTTTGCGCGCGGCCGCAACCTCGACAAGATCGGCCAGCACAGCGCCGACACCTCCGAACTGTTTTTCACCGACGTCCGCGTGCCGATCACCAACTGCCTCGGC
>JANNJH010000162.1:0-5447 GCA_031405775.1 Sphingomonadales bacterium
GCCAGCGCGCCGGGGCAATTGCCCGATGCCTCGCTGGCGGTGATGGCCGCCAGCCGCTTCCTGCGTGACCACGGCTGGCTGCTGCTGATCGGACTGGTGCTGGTCGTGCTGCTGCTGCGCGCCGTGTTTCGCTTGCCGGCCGTTCGTGCCACCAGTGACCGTTGGCTGCTGCGACTACCGCAGATCGGCCCGTTGATCGTCCACGGCCAGACCGCGCAATTCGCCCGCACGCTCTCGGTGTTGATCGATGGCGGGGTTGGACTGCCGCAGGCGATGGCGATGGCGCAGCGTTCGCTGACCAACAGCTGGCTCGCCGATGCCGTCGGCCGGGTCGCCGGCAGCATGAAGGAAGGCGGCGGGCTGTCGGCACCGCTGGCGGCGGCGGGGGTGTTCCCGCGCCTCGTCCTCGGTTTTTTCCGAACCGGCGAGGAAACCTCGCAGCTCGGGCTGATGCTCGGCCGGCTCGCCGATGTGCTCGATGCCGATGTCAAGCTGCGCATCCAGCGGCTGATCGGCTGGCTGGTGCCGGCGCTGACGGTCGTCCTTGGCGCGGCGGTGGCGGGAATCATCGCGGCGGTGATGACCGCCATCCTGGGCTTCAACGATCTGGCGGTAGGACAATGACGATGCACAGGCGCAACCACGGAGACGCCGGATTCACGCTGCTCGAACTTCTTGTGGTGCTGGCGATCATGGGGCTGCTGGCAGCGATCGTCGGGCCGCAGGTCATCAAATATCTCGGCAGCTCGCGGTCGCAGACGGCGCGGGTGCAGCTCAAGAATGTCGCCGCGGCGCTTGAACTCTATCGGCTCGATGCTGGAGGCTACCCGTCGCCCGAACAGGGGCTCGATGCGCTGGTGGCAGCGCCGGTCGGCATCCCGGCCTGGAACGGTCCCTATCTGCCGCAGGCGACCAACCTGCTCGATCCCTGGGGCCGGCCCTATCTGTTCAAGACCCCCGGCAAGCATGGCGAAATCGACGTCTACACGCTGGGGTCCGACAAGGCCGAAGGCGGCAGCGGGGAGGCCAGGGATGTCGGAAATTGGTGAGAAGGGCTTTACGCTTCTCGAAATGCTCGTCGTGCTGGCCGTGGCGGCGCTGATCGCCGGCATCGGCTTCCCGCGCCTGCAAAGCCAGATCACCGCGCAGGAGTGGCGGACCGGCGTTGCGTCGGTAACGGCGTTGCTGCGCTCGGCGCGGGCACAGGCGCTGCGCTCGGGCGCGGTCACACTGGTCTCGGTCAGCGGCGATGGCCGGCGTGTCCGGATCGGCGATGCAAGGCCGCTCGAACTGCCGGCCTCGGTTTTTGTGGAACTCGCGCAGCCGGTCGGGTTCTACGCCGACGGATCGGCGATTGGCAGCGACGTCATCGTCAACGGAAGCGGGCGCCGCGCCCGAATTTCGGTGGCGCCGGCCACCGGACTTCTGACGACGTGGACAGCATGATGCGTTCGGCTGGCGAAAGTGGATCGGTGCTCGTCGAAGCGTTGGTCGCCGTGCTGATCGTTGCCGCCATGGCCGGGCTGTGGTTCGAAACGCTGGGGCAGGGCGCGCGCCAGCAGCGCAACCTCGCCGACCGGCGCACCGCCATGCTGGTGGCGCAGTCGCAAATGGCGACGGTTGGCGTCATCACCGCGATCGTGCCCGGCGAAACCACCGGCAGTGATGCCGGGATGGACTGGCGGGTCACCGTCCAGCGCTTTCCCGATGGCGGCGAAGGCATCGACAAGGTGACGGTATCGGCGGGCAGGCCGGGTGCTGGCGACCTGGCGACGCTGCAATCGCTGCGGCTCGGGCGGTGACATGCAGCATGAACGCGAAGCGGGTTTCACGCTCATCGAGCTGCTCGTCAGCCTGGTGTTGCTGACGATGACAGCCCTGCTGCTGCTGGCAACGATGACGACCGGGCGCGGGTTCGAAAGACGCGCCGCGGTGTCGGCCATCGCCGGGGAATCCGTCGCGGCGGTGCACGCGATCCTGCGCGACCGGATCGAGGCGATGGTTCCCGAAAGCCGTTTCGGCCCCGGTGAGCCGATTGTCGATGTCCGCGGCGATGGCAGCATTCTCAGCTTCACGGCGCCGCCGCCATTGGCACTGCGCCCGGCGCCGCCGCAGCGTTTTCGCCTGATGCTCAGCCGCGCCGGCGAACTCGGCCTGTTCAGCATCGAGCCGTTGTCGACGCGCGCCGATCCCGAGGCGCCCTCGGTTGTCGGCTGGGAGCGCACGCCGCTGCTCGGCAATGTCAACAGCCTCGACATCGCCTATTTCGGCGCTGCGCCGCCTGACAACCAACGGCGCTGGCGCAGCGTCTGGCGGGATCGACCGGGGCTTCCCGAACTGGTGCGAATCCGTATCGGCTTTGCACCGGGCGACGTGCGCATCTGGCCCGATCTGATCGTCCGGCCGGCGGCGACGGTCAACACTGCGTGCCAGATCGACCGCACAACCGGCCGCTGCCGGACCGGGCCGGCATGAGCGCGCCCGCCATCCTCGATGCCGACATGACGACGCTGGCGCGCTGGGCACGAAGCGGTTTCGACTGGTGGGTCGAGGAACTGCGCGCGCTGGTGCCGCGCTCGTTGCGTCGCTGGGTCAATCCGGGTCCAGCGGTCGTCGCGCGCTATGATGGGCAGCGGATCGCGCTTTCGCGGCGCGGCGTTTCGATTGTGCGCGGGCAGGGCGCGCGCGGGCAAGGGGCGCTGGCCGTGGCGCTGGTGCTGCCGGTGGGTGCAGCGCTGGTCCGCGACGTCCGTTTGCCGGTGCTCGGGCTCGCCGACCTGTGCCGGCTTGTCGATCTCGATGCCGAACGCCTGTTGCCGTTCGCGCCGGGTACCGCGCTCATCGATTTCACCGTCGGCGCCGCCGGCGGCGATGGTTCACAGCCGGTAACGGTGGCCGGCCTGCCGCTGGCGGTGGCGAATTCCGCGCTCGCGGCCGCCGCCCTTGCGCGCCTCGACGTCCGCCAGTTGCGCATCGATTCAGGCAACGGCAGTTTTGCGTTCGATTTTCTGCCCGCCTGGCGTCGTGCCGGGACGGTACCGACAGGCACGCCGCGGCGCTTCTGGTGGAGCGTCGTGGCGGTGGGTTTCCTGCTCAACCTTGGCGTGATGATCGGCCGCGATGTCCATGATCTTGGCGAAACCCAAGCACTGGTCGAAGCCCATGGCCAGACGGCGGCCATGGCGCGGCTGCTGCGGGCGCGCGTCATCACCGAGGATGCGCGGCGGCGCAGCCTGATCGAGCGGCGGATCGCGCACAATCCGCTGCCGATCCTTGCCGAAACGACGCGCGTGTTGCCTGACACGGTCTGGGTCCAGCGCTTGTCGTGGGACGGCGCGAAACTGCGGATTGCCGGCTACAAGCCCGGCAGCGTCGATGTTGTCGCGGCGTTGCGCCGGGCACCGATTTTTGTCGAAGTGCGCAGCTCGGCGACCGATGTCCCGGCGCGATCCGCCACCGGACAGCCTTTCGAAATCACCGCCGAGCGTCGCCGATGAACCGCATGTCCCTGCGTGAACGGCGGCTGGTCGCCGTGGCATTGCTGGTGGCGTTGCTCGCGCTGCTGCTTTACGCCATCGTCCTGCCGATCGTCGATGGCTTCACCGAACGCGCGCAAGCGCGCACGGCGCTCATCGAAACCTATGCCCGCGATGAACGCGCTGTCACCCAGATCGCCTCGACCCGCCGCGCCGCCGAGACACAACGCCGCGACGCCGGACGGTTCCGGCTCGAAGGCGCCAACGCGACACTGGCGGCGGACCGGTTGAAGGAACGCATTGCCGCTGCCGTCGTCGCATCGGGCGGCGATCTGCACGGTATCGAGGACATCGCCGCCGCGTCCGGAGCGATCCGGGTGCGCGCCGACGCAAAGCTGACAACCGGCCAGATGACCGCTCTCATCGTCGGCCTGCAACGCGGTGAACCGTTGCTGGTCGTGGAAGATCTTTCCGTCACCGCGACCCAGGCTTTTCAAACCGGCCGTTCCGGCCCCATGGATATTCGACTTGAAATTTCCGGTTCATATCCCGCCGCCGCGCCGCGCTGAGCGGACGCTGCTGCCGGCGGCGCTTGCGGCGCTTGCTGGTCTGCTGCTTGCCGTGCAGCTGGCCGTGCCGTCGAACGTGGCATTGCCCGATATCGCCGTCGGCCGACCGCTGCGTCTGGCGCCGCTCGTCGTCGCGCCTATGCTTGCCGATGCCGAAATCACCCGGCGGCCGCTGTTCGCGCCCGGCCGCCATGAAACCGCCGGTATCGCCGACAAGACCGCACCACTCGAAGGCGCCCGTGCCGTCGGCGTCATCAGCATTCGCAATGCTGTCCGCGTCTTCCTCCAGGCGCCCGATGGCCAGGTCACCCCCGTCGGCATCGGCGGCGGCTATCGCGGCTGGCGGCTGGTGCGCATCGCTGCCGGGCAGTTGCTGTTCGTGCGCGGCGCCGACAGCATCGCGTTGCCGATCACCGCAAGCGCACCGCCGATCATGCCGCGTCAGGCGGAAACCGAAGAACCGGAAGAAGAAACGCCATGAAGCGCCATTTGCCGCTTGCCCTGTCGATGACTGCTGTCGCCGCCGTTGCCGGGTGCGCGCCGCCGCCGGTCGCTGGCCTGCCGCCGGCGTTGATGCCCGAATTCACCGCGTCGCAGGCCGCGTCGCCGCCGCTCGACGATCGCCAGGTTCGCGCCACCATCGTCGCCGGCGCCCCGCGCGCGGTCGTGGCGGCCCCGCCGCAACCCGTGCTTCGCAGTGGCGACATCAGCCTCAATTTCCCGGCGGCCGATGTCCGGGTCGTGGCGCAAGGCGTCCTCGGCGATATCCTGCGCCTGCCGTTCATAGTTGCGCCCGGGGTTGCCGGCACGGTGACGCTGGTCACATCGACGCCGGTGCCGCGCGCCAGCGTCTTTGCGCTGCTCGAAGACGCGCTGAAGGCGGCAAACCTTGGGATCACCCAGCAGGGCGGCGTCTTTACCATCCGCGCGCTCGATCAGGCGCGCGCCCAAGGCGTCATCGCTGGCGGCGACATTATGGGCTTTGCCACCGAAACCGTGACGTTGCAGTTCGTCAATGCCGACGAGATGCGCAAGCTGCTCGATGGCATCCTCCCCGGTGTCGTCCAGCGCACCGATCCGGGCCAGAACACGCTGCTATTGTCGGGAACCACCGGACAGCGCATCAACGCCCGGGCGCTGCTGGCGCAGTTCGACGTCAACTGGCTGCGCAACATGTCGTTCGCGCTGATCGTGCCGCAACGTACCGATGCCCGGCTGATCGTTCCCGAGATCGACAAGCTGATCAACAGCCCCGATGCGCCGACGCGCGGGCTGGTGCGGTTGATCGCGATGGAGCAACTCAACGGCATCCTGGCGATCACGGCGCAGCGCCAATATCTCGACGATGTCCGCCGCTGGATCGAGATCCTCGATCGCGAGGGCCAGAACAACGAGCGGCGGC
>JANNJH010000163.1:0-5494 GCA_031405775.1 Sphingomonadales bacterium
CGCCGCCTGAAATCACAGGGTTTTTCGGACGCGCGCCTGGCAATTCTGACGGGCAAGACCGAAGCGGAAGTCGCGGCCGCCCGCCGCGCGCTCAATGTCCGCCCGGTGTTCAAGCGCATCGACACCTGCGCCGGCGAATTCACCGCCAAGACGCCGTACATGTATTCGACCTATGAAGCCCCCAGCTTCGGCACCCCCGATTGCGAAAGCGAGCCGAGCAACGCCACCAAGGTCGTCATCCTCGGCGGTGGCCCCAACCGCATCGGCCAGGGCATCGAATTCGATTATTGCTGTTGCCATGCCTGTTTTGCGCTGGCTGACGCTGGCTATGAAACCATCATGATCAACTGCAACCCCGAAACCGTGTCGACTGATTACGACACGTCGGATCGGCTGTATTTCGAACCCTTGACCGCCGAGGACGTCCTCGAAGTCCTCCACAAGGAGATGCAGAACGGCAAGCTTGCCGGCGTCATCGTGCAATTGGGCGGCCAGACGCCGCTGAAACTGGCCGCAGCGCTTGAGGCCGCCGGAATTCCGATCCTCGGCACGGCGCCCGACAATATCGACCTTGCGGAAGACCGCGAGCGCTTCGCCGATCTCATCGAGCGGCTTGGCCTGCGCCAGCCCGAAAACGGCATCGCCCGCACCCGTGAGGAGGCGATCGATGTCGCCGCCCGCATCGGCTACCCCGTGCTCATGCGGCCGTCCTATGTGCTCGGTGGCCGCGCCATGGAGATCGTCGAGACCCAGGCCCAGCTTGAAATCTATATCCGCGAGGCCGTCATCGTTTCGGGCGATTCGCCCGTCCTCATCGATCGTTACCTGCGCGATGCCATCGAAGTCGATGTCGACGCCATCGCCGATGGCGAGACGGTCTATGTCGCGGGCGTGCTCCAGCATATCGAGGAAGCCGGCGTCCACAGCGGCGATTCCGCCTGTTCCTTGCCGCCCTACAGCCTGTCAGCCGACATCATCGCCGAAATCGAGCGCCAGACGACGGTTCTCGCCCATGCGCTCAATGTCCGCGGCCTGATGAACATCCAGTTCGCCATCAAGGCCACCGGGCCGGAGCCCGGCGCAGGCTCTGATGTCTACCTGATCGAGGTCAACCCGCGCGCCAGTCGCACCGTGCCATTCACCGCCAAGGCCACCGGCATCCAGGTCGCCAAGATCGCGTCGCGGGTCATGGCCGGCGAAAAGCTGTCGAGCTTCGACCTTTCGCCGCGCAACACCGGCAAGCATATCGCCGTCAAGGAAGCCGTGTTCCCGTTCGCGCGCTTCCCGGGAGTCGATTCCGTCCTCGGACCCGAGATGAAGTCTACCGGCGAAGTCATGGGAATCGATGGAGATTTTGCTACCGCCTTCGCCAAGGCGCAGCTCGGTGCCGGCACTCTGCTGCCGGAATCGGGCAATGTTTTCGTTTCGGTCAAGGACAGCGACAAGCCGCTCGTCATTCCCGCGATGCGCGACCTGCTGGCGATGGGCTTCACCGTCTATGCCACCGACGGCACGGCGCGCGTCCTCGAAGCCGCCGGCTTGCCGGTAACGCTCGTCAACAAGGTCGCCGAAGGCCGGCCGCATATCGTCGATCGCATCAAGGACGGCGATATCGCGTTGATTTTCAACACCACCGAGGGTGTCCAGTCGCTCAGGGATTCGGCCTCGATCCGGGGTTCGGCGCTTTATGGCCGCGTGCCTTATTTCACCACGGCGGCCGCTTCGATCGCTTCGGTGGCGGCAATTGCCGCATTGCGGCGTCGCCCGCTTGAAGTACGGCCCTTGCAGGACTATCATCTTCAACCCAAGGCCTAGACTAGCTGGACAGCGGACACCCGATGCGGTGGTTTTCCACCGGCGGTGAATAGTCTTTGCGTGACACGAAGCGTATTTGCCCGACTAGAAGGTTGAGTAACGAGAATGGCGACTGTCGAAAAGCTGCCCATGCTGGCAGAAGGTCATGCGGAACTGACGACGACATTGAAGCGTCTGAAGGAGATCGAGCGTCCCGAAGTCGTCGAGGCTATCGAAGTCGCACGCGCTCATGGCGACCTTTCGGAAAACGCCGAATATCACGCCGCCAAGGAACGCCAGGGCCAGATCGAAGCCCAGGTCATCGACCTTGAGGATCGTATCTCCCGCGCCTTGATCATCGATCCGCGCGAACTTTCGGGGGACCGCGTGGTCTTCGCTGCGACAGTCCATCTGCTCGACGAGGACGACAAGAAGATCGTCTACCAGATCGTCGGCCAGACCGAGGCCGATGCCCGGATCGGGCGGATCAGCTATTCATCGCCGCTCGGCCGCGCCTTGATCGGTCGGCGCGTCGGTGAAGATGTCGAAGTGACGACGCCGTCGGGCGAACGCTATTATTCGATCGAGAAGGTCGAGTTCATCTGATCGTCGGTTCGAACCGGGTGGCGTCGGACTTGGCCTTGGCGATGGGCGACACCGGGGCCATATCTGCGTCGTGAAACCCTTCAAGCCTCCTGTTCCCATCGCCACCAATTCGCTGATCGGCCTGTGTGTCGCGGTGCAGGCGGCGGTGGTGCTCGCCGGTAGCGATTTCGGCAATCGGCTGCTTGCCGGATTCGGGCTGATTCCGGCGCGAATCTCGGCCGCGATCGCCGGCACCGCCGAACCGGTTTCGGCGATTGCGACGCTGTTCACCCATCTGTTGCTGCATTCGGGTTGGCTGCATGTCGGGGTCAACATCCTGTTTCTCGCCTGGGTCGGTCGCTACGTCGAATGGATCACCGGGCGCCTGGCGCTGGTCGGAATCTTCTTTGCCGGTGGGATCGCCGGCGGCCTCGTTCAGGTCGCCGTCGCCCCGGCGTCGATTGTCCCGATTGTCGGGGCCAGCGGCGGTATCGCTGCGGTCTTTGGCGCCTATGCCGTGATGTTCGCGAGCAGCCGCGCCGAGCCCCGAACCCTGCTCGGCATCACGGTCTCGGGCGAAACGCTGACGGCGCTGTGGTACGCGGCAAGCTGGATCGGCCTGCAACTCCTGACCGGTCTGGTTTTCAACACCGGCAAAGACGGCGCGCACATCGCCATCTGGACGCATATCGGCGGCTTTGTCGCCGGCCTGATCATCGCGCGGGCCTGGGGCAGGGGCCCGCAGCCTGGCTGAACGCTGGAATTCGCCGGCGACGTAAATTAAACGGGCCCAGTCAGGTCGCGGATAGTGCGCTTCCAGGCACAGCAGCGTCAGCCATCAAACATTGAATCTTCAAGCAAGTCTGTCAGAGAGACGCTGCGGTTCGGCATATTCCGTCCGTGGGGCGTGGAATCCCTTTGACGCGTAGCTAGGTCGAGTTTTCTCGGTCGGGTGACCGCCGCGTATGTCCAAGCGCACGCTAAAGGTGGCGGTGCCTCGGGCTACGCATGGGGATTCCAACACCCGGCTTTGGGCCGGGCTGCTCCAAATCTGGATGGAGCGGACATGGAATCCACGGCATTTAAGAATAGCGCTCAGTTCACCGGAAACGCCGGTCTTAGCTATGTCGCTTGGCAGCTTTCACGGCGCGGCTGGCATGTTGTGCCGACAATCCGAAATGCGCGCGGGTCGGACATGCTTGTTACTGATGCCGATGAGGGCATCAAGTTTGGCGTCCAGTCAAAGGCGCTCAGCAAGCGCCAAGCGGTGCCTCTTGGTAAGAGCCTTGAAAATCTGCGATCCGAATGGTGGTGCATCACCATTCATGCCAACTCAGATAACCCTGTTTGTTTCGTGATGCGAAAGGAAGAGGTGCAGGCGAACGCCTCTCAGGACAAGAACGGTGGGGCTTACTGGCTTGAGCCCCGCGATTACGACCGGGACGAATTCAAGAATGGGTGGGATCGGATAGGCATCGCCCCGTCTGCCTGACGCTGTGCAGCGCCCTGCGCCTTCTGGTGCGGGGGGCTGCTATATGGGGGTGGCGGAAGGGGTGGGATTCGAACCCACGGAGAGCTTGCACCCTCGACGGTTTTCAAGACCGTTGCCATAGACCACTCGGCCACCCTTCCGGCAGGTTGCTCATGCCGGGACGCGGCGCGCGCCGCAAGACCCTGACTGACGCATGATCGAAGCTTGAGCATCTGGCCCGCTTCGGAGTTTTGTGCCATCAATGCCGGGATGATGCGTACATCGGCCCTGTTGCCGTTCCTCCTGCTCGCCGCCTGCGGGGCGCCGTCCGCTCCGCCCACGCCAGCGCCGGCGCCGCCGCTGGCTCCGATCGTGCAGCCGGCACCGCCACCCGCCGTCTACGCCGCGCCGCCCAATGTCGAATTCGCCCGCTGGATCGCCGGCTATCGCTGGGCAGCGCTGGCGCGCGGAGTCGCGCCCCAGGCGGTCGATACGCTGCTGGCCGGCGTGCGGCCGATCCAGCGCGTCATCGATCTCGACCGTCGCCAGCCGGGCGAGAGCAACGCCGCGCCATCGCGTTTCGATGCCTATCTGGCGCGCCAGGTCGATGCGGCGCGGATCAACGGCGGCGTCGCGGCGGCCAACCGGATGTCGGACAGGATCGCCGCGGTGCAGGCGCGGACCGGCGTTCCTGGCGAAATCCTTGTTGCGATCTGGGGGTTGGAAACCGCCTATGGCAAGGTGACGGGCGATTTCGACGTGCCCGCCGCGCTGGCGACGCTGGCGTGGGAGGGTCGCCGCGGCGCGATGTTCACCCGCGAACTCGATGCCGCGCTCGTCATTGTCGAAAAGGGTCTTGCGCCACGATCGGCACTGCGCGGCAGCTGGGCCGGCGCCATGGGCCATCCGCAGTTCCTGCCGTCGTCCTATCTGGCCTATGGCATCGATGGTGATGGCGACGGCCGCGCCGACATCTGGAACAGCGAAGCCGATACGCTGGCGTCGATCGGCAATTATCTCGAACACAAGGGCTGGCAGGCCGGGCTGCCGTGGGGGAACCGCGTTCGCGTGCCTGCGAATTTCGACCGTGCCCAGGTGAAGAACCCCGAAACCCCCAAAAGCTGTGTGCGCTCGCTCGAAAAACACAGCCGCTGGCTTCCGGTCAGCCAATGGAAAGCCTGGGGACTGACCAGCGGCGCGCCGTTGCCGCCCGACTCGACGCTGGCGACGCTGATCGAACCCGATGGGCCGCGACAGGGGGCCTATCTCGTCACCGCCAACTACCGGGTGATCATGGAATATAATTGCTCGAACTTCTATGCGCTGTCGGTAGCGCTGCTCGGCGATGCGATCAGCAACCGGCCGCGCTGAGGCGGCACTCCTGGTGGCGTTGCTCACCACCGCCTGCGTCGGCGGCGGAAAGCCGCCGGCGCGGATGAATCCGGCGCCCGCCAGTTCAGGCACGACGATCAAGATCGGCAAGCCTTACGAGGTGCGCGGGGTCTGGTATTACCCCGCCGATGACCGCCGATATGATCAGCGCGGGTTGGCCAGCTGGTATGGTCCGGGTTTTCACGCGGGCAAGACCGCAAATGGCGAGCGCTATGATCAGGACGATGTCAGTGCCGCGCACAAGACGCTGCC